>CAINWC010000344.1 GCA_903854305.1 uncultured Pseudomonadota bacterium
ACCCGCGCCTGATTAACTACAGGGAGTGATTTAATAATGTCACTAGGCTTAATGTCGCTGGTAGGGTTACGGGTCACACGACCGCTGGTATCATTCGCAATGGCGTGCCTGAAAATTTGGATAATGGTTTGGTAGGCACTTTTAGCAACATCTAACGCGCCCCGTGTGGCTATACCTCGCATTACCTTAGCCACATCTACCGCCGTTATCTCGGTTATTGGCATATCACCCAGCACCGTTAAAATATTCGTTTCTAATCGGCGGCTGATAATATCCACATGGCGGGTGTTTTTATCTGCCTGCCAATGCGCTAGCCAATTTTCAGACCATACTTTGAACGTGTTAGCTTTATGGGCTTGTTCTTTTACTTTATTGGTTTTAAGTTCGGCGGCGGGGTCTATGTCGTTAGCCAATAACTTTTTAGCTTCATCACGCTTTGCACGTGCCTCCAAAAGCGTTATGGCAGGGTAAGCACCAAAACTTAAAAGCTTTTCTTTGCCCTCAAAGCGGTACTTAAGCCGCCATAGCTTGCCGCCTGCTTTAGTAACCAGCAAATAAAGACCACCATCATCACCAAGTTTGAAATCTTTATCTTTAGGCTTTGCGCCTTTCACTGCTAAGTCAGTAAGTGCCATGCTTTGCGCCCTTTTATCACGTTTTGGGGGTATCTTATTTGGGGGGTATTTCAAAAAACCCCCAATAATACCCCCAATAAACTTGGATTCGTTAGGACTACATTACACTGCATAGGATAAAAAGGCAATAAAAAACCAGCACTTAGCTGGTTTAGTGGACTGCTTAGGACTGCTTAAAACATGCTACTGGTAGGCAGTAGCAGACTCGAACTGCTGACCTCTTGGATGTCGACCAAGCGCTCTAACCAACTGAGCTAACCGCCTGTATTGTTTCTACTGTACTAATTTAAGTCACTTCAATCGCCGTTTTTATATAGTGCATTTGAATTAATGTGACTTATTTCAAACAAGTGCGAGATTTTAGCTGATTGTGGCCTTGCGCGCAAACTTCAAACGCTATAATGGCGGATGTTACCTTCATACTTCGCATTAAATCTTGAACAACAACTAAGTAAAATCACTGAGCATGGGTTTTGTGTGATGGATAACTTCATTACAAACACTACCGCAATGGCACTCTCCAACGAAATTAATTTATTGTATGAGACTGCTAACATGCATGAGGCGGGCACTGGGCAAGCACTTATCTCTATCAATAAGCATTTACGTGGTGATTCTATCTACTGGCTAGATGAAGCTGATGCGAGCATTGCGCAGCAGGTTTATTTTGGGCAGATGGAAGCTTTACGCTTAGGTTTAAATCAGCATTTATATTTAGGTTTATGTTCACTTGAAAGCCATTTAGCGCTTTACCCTATTGGCGCAGGTTACAAAAAGCATATAGATCGGTTTAAGTCAGCCAATAACAGCCAAAAAATTGATACTGCAATACGTCAAATCAGCTGCATTTTATATTTAAACCAAGATTGGCTTGAAGCTGATGGCGGTCATCTGCGGCTTTATATTAATGCATTGGAAGCTACGGCAGAATCTCCAGCAAAAGCGGCCTTAGCGATCAACATATCACCGCTAAGTGGAAGGTTGGTCATGTTTTTATCAGATACTTTTTACCATGAAGTATTACCAGCGATTAGAGATAGAAAAAGCTTAACAGGTTGGTTTTTAACGCGTTAAGAATATTGAGTTCCAGCTAGATTTAATTGATAGGCTTAAGTCAAGGTGCTAAAACTCACTCATCCATTAAGCGATGAAACACATTAGGGCCGGCATAGCCATCTGCAGGGATGTGTTGCGATAGCTGATAAGCGCGAATAGCGGCCTGAGTTTTTATGCCAGGCAAACCATCAGGCTCCCCCGCATCAAAACCTTGCACATTAAGTGCAGCTTGCAGTATAAGCATTTGTTGAAAAGTCAAAGCACCAGCTTCTGCAAACTGTCCGCCTAAAATATGAGGTTCACCATTAATGCGCTTTGCCAGCTGTACCACAGAAAGGGCATAGTTAATTGAGCGATTCCAATCCATTACTGCATCAAAATTATCAAACACCATAAAGGCCGGGCCGAGCCAACCTTGCGGCAGGATAATAGCGGTTTGTGCGCTGCTATTTACAAACTCAGATTTTGATAGCAAGTCACTTGTATGACCACCAGGTGGCTGCACGTGATGGTTTGAATTGCTTTTTTTAAGTTTTTTATACGCCACTTGATGTAAATTTGAATGCTTTTTTATCGACTTATTTTGGTGACTCGATTTAACTACAAGTATATTACTTGTAGTTGCACGCTCTGACTGCATGGTTCTAACGCCCATTCTCGCCCATTCGCCCACTGATTTTCTTAAATTAAGTTGTGCATTTTGCCATTCAAAATTTGGAGGCAAATAAACTTCTATCACCACTGGCTCGCCTTTGCGCCAACCAACTTGAGATAAATAATTAGCTGCTGAAGCAAACGAATCAGCGAAGGAGTTAACAACGTCGATTTTTTTATCGCCATCGCCATCAACGGCATACATCATAAAGGTCGTAGGCATAAACTGCATATTGCCAAAAGCACCGGCCCAAGAACCATGGAATTGGTCGACATCCGCGTTGCCTGCATCGATCATACGCATAGCATCGAGTAATTGATTTCTAAAAAATGTCGATCGCCGGCCATCATAGGCCAGCGTTGCAAGGGTGGAAATTGTATCAATATCGCCTTGATAGCGACCATAGTTGGTCTCCATACCCCAAAATGCAATCAGCATTGCTTTGGGTACGCCATATTGCGCTTCAACTTGATTGAGTATCAACTCATGTTGAACCAGTAATTCTCGACCCCTCGCAATTTTTTGGGTATCAACACGCCGATGGTAATACTCTTGAAAGGGGCTGATGAACTCGGGCTGCGATTGATCAAGTTTAATGATGTTAGGCAGTAATTCAATATGGCTGATCGTTGCAGTCGCTGTTTTATCTGAAATTCCTTCAGCAATAGCTTCTTGCTTGAGTGCGTTTAACCAAGTAGAAAATTCTTCTTGCGCTAAAACATTATGCGTAAATACGCTACAAGATAAGCTTAAAAGTATGGCAGGAAATAAGGTAAAACGCATACTAATCTAGCGATGACAACAAGGCTTGATACCCTGCTTGATAATCTGGGTATTGCATCACAAATCCTGTGGCTAACATGGCTTGATTACTAAGTTGCTTCCCACCTGCAATTGGCGGATCGACAAGCTTGACGCCGTTGAGCTGCATTTCATTTGCAATCCAATTCAACACTTCATGCTGTGGTGCGGGTTTTGAATCAGTCACAATATAACAAGCTGAAATTTCAGCGTCAGCCAACACTCGTTGTACCAAAAAAACAATAAATGCAGCGGCATCATTTCTATGAATTCTATTGCTCCAACTGTTTTGCAAGGGCCATTTTTCGGATGCTTTTGCCAAGTTAATCATACGCAAGCGCCCTGCACCATAAATGCCTGAAAGCCGTAAAACAGTAGACTTGCAAGATAGCGTTTTGAGTAAATTTTCGGCTTCAAGCAGTCGTTCACCGCCAAAATCTGCGGGAATCGCTGTGATATTTTCGTCTAGAAGTTCTTCTGTGTTTTGCCCATAAACGCGCGTACTAGAAACAAAAAACACATGCTTAAGTCTTAAGTTATTGGTTTGTGTTGCTAGCACGTCACGCAAGCCATCGACATAATGCGCTTTGTATTGCTCATCTGATTGACCATTGGCAGCAACACAATAAATCAGTATTTCTGGCTGTAATGGCACTAGCACTTGCAAGCTGTCTCCTTGCGTAACGTCTGCGCAAATAATACTTACCCCGGCAATAACATCGGCATTGCGCCTGACACCGGCGGATTCAATGCCTAATTTAGTTAACTGGCTAGCCACTGCGCCCCCTAAATCACCACAACCAATAATGAGTACTTTAAGCATCATTGGATCAAACTTGTGCCTGTAAGTATTTTTCTGCAGAATATAAAGCAATGATTGTTTTACCGTCAGTAATTTGGCCACTTTGTATCATGCTTAAACAATCATCAAAACTCGCTTCAAATACCTCGAGTGCTTCATCTTCATCACGCTTATGATTACCTGCCGTTAGTCCGCGCGCTAGATACATGTGAATCACTTCATCCGAGTAGCCTATGCAGGGGTGCTGGAGGCCTAACTTCACCCAGTTATTTGCCGTGTAGCCAGTTTCTTCTAGCAACTCACGTTGACCGGTAAGCAGAATATCCTCACCTACATCTATTTTACCTGCAGGCAGTTCAATAAACACTTGATGCAATGGATACCTAAATTGCCTCTCAAGTACCACATTATCATTTGGCAATAGCGGTACAATCACTACGGCACCTGGGTGCATGACGTACTCACGCTGACTGACATGGCCATTAGGCAAGCGTACTTGATCGCACTTAACGGTAAGCATGCCACCAGAGGCGATGGTTTGTGAGTTGATGCAATGTTCAGTTAAATCTACAGCCATATTATTCATTTCAATTAAATAGCGGCAGTACTAAACGTATTGCACCGTTTAATATCGCCAGTTCTTAAACCTTGATTAAACCACTGCATACGCTGTGCAGAAGTGCCATGTGTAAAGCTATCTGGCACGGCGTAACCTTGCGCTTGTTTTTGTAATGCATCATCACCAATGGCTGCGGCTGCGGTCATTGCTTCTTCCACATCACCTGCCTCTAAAATTCTGTCTGCGCCATCTGCATGCATCGCCCAAACACCGGCATAGCAATCTGCTTGCAACTCTAAGCGTACCGAATATTGATTAGATTGTGCTTCGCTACGCGCATTTTGTCGCGCTTTTTGCACTTTATCTGAGGTGCCCATGAGGTTTTGGATGTGATGACCGACTTCATGTGCAATGACATAGGCTTGAGCAAAGTCACCAGGGGCATGAAAACGTGTTTTCATTTCTTGGTAAAAACTTAAGTCGATATAAACTTTCTGATCGCCTGGGCAGTAAAATGGACCTGATGCAGCTTGACCTGAACCACATGCAGTGGGTGTTTGACCTGTAAATAAGACAAGCTTAGGCGCTGGGTATTGCTGGCCTGATGCTTCAAAAATTTTACCCCAAGTATCTTCGGTACTAGCCAATACTTTAGCGACAAATTTGGCCATCGGATCATTCTCTGGAATAGCCTGCGCATCAGCAGGTACATTTTGTTGCAAGCCTTGGCTTATATTGAGCACTACTGAAGGATCTACACCAAAGTACATAGCCACTAAGGCTATCGCAATTGTACCAAGGCCAATGCCTCTTCCTCCAATAGGTAAACCTCCGCCTCCGCCGCGCCGGTCTTCTACGTTACTACTTTCACGTTCGTCATCTAAGCGCATGGGCTATTATCCTCGCAATATTTTTGAATCATTCACAGCTGGGTTAATTAAGTGTTGATGTTGATATTTTGAATGTAACAAAAAAACTTACCCGTATTTTCTGAGTGATTCTAATTACAATCGTAAAAGCTTAACAATATAAGCGTTTACTGTTGACTGATTTACGATAATTTACAAAGTGTTTCGTTGCAAAACATTTGTTTGACTGACAAATTTACTTCCAGAGAAACTTGTAAATAAAGCCTGGAAAAGAAAACACAATGAATAAGCAGGAAGTAATTGCGTAGAACTCCCAATTTTGATGGGCAATTTGGCCAAAAGTAGCTTTTTCTGCATATAAAGCAACGCCACCGACCAAAAAATATAGCACTATCAACTCTAATAAACACCAACCAAGATTTTTAGCTGTTGAAGAATTAGCATTTTTATTGAAGGAAATAACATAAAATAATTTATTAGAAAACCAGGGTAAGTTAGCCGCTAATAAAATCAGAGCTAACAAAACCCAGGTTGTATTCATACCGATCACCTTAACTTAAACTTCTTGTCACTGCATAGATACATAGTTCCATGAGGCCTTGGGGCATCATGCCGATGACTAATAAAGCTAACGCATTAACACCTAAAACAATGCGCATATCTAAAGGCGCAACAATTGGCGAATGATCCGCTGGTTCATCAAAATACATGAGTTTAATCACACGTAAATAATAAAATGCGCCTATCACTGCCATCAGCACTGCAAACACCACCAACCATAAATAACCAGCCTCTAACGCAGCTTGCAACACGCTAAATTTCGCGTAGAAGCCCAATGTAGGCGGCACACCAGCCATACTAAACATCACAATCAGCATTAAGAATGCATGCCAAGGACTACGTTGATTCAGGCCTTTTAAATCATCTAGCTTATCCGCCTCAAAACCTTTACGAGATAACAGCAGGATAATGCCAAAACCAGCCAAAGTCATCAACACATAGCTAACCACATAAAAGAGCGCATAGACAAAACCATTCATACTTGCACTCATCAAGCCATACAAGATGAAGCCAACATGTGAGATTGTAGAATAGGCCAACATACGCTTTAAGTTGGTTTGCGCGATGGCAGTAATATTACCGATAACAATCGACAACACCGCCATAATCATTAGCATTTGCTGCCAATCAGCAGCCAAAGTTGGTAATGCTTGCACCAGCATACGAATAATAAAAGCAAAAGCAGCCAATTTTGGTACTGAGCTAATAAGCAAGGTCACTGCGGTAGGTGAGCCTTCATAAACATCTGGTACCCACATTTGAAATGGCACTGCACCTAATTTAAAGGCTAAACCTGCCACAATAAACACCAAGCCTAGAATCAACACTGCATGAATTTTTGGCTCACCCATTAACGAGTTATTGATATCAGCAATATTTAAACT
>CAINWC010000345.1 GCA_903854305.1 uncultured Pseudomonadota bacterium
CGGCTTTATCGATTTCGCAATTTCAATTACATTCTCATCATAAAAATACAGACCTGGAATAGCGTAAAAAGACTTCGGTTTAACAGGTTTCTCTTGAATCGAAATTATTTTACCAATATCATCGAATTCGATAACACCATATCTTTCTGGGTCAGCAACTCTTGCCGCAAAAATTTGAGCACCCGCCAAATCGTGGAATTTGGACAATTGATTTCCAAGACCGGCCCCCTGAAATAAATTGTCGCCGAGTATTAGAGCGCATTTTTGATTGTAAATGTGTTTCTCTGCAATAATAAAAGCTTGAGCTAGGCCATCTGGTGAATCTTGAGTTAAAAATGAGAATGAAATTCCGAGTTGCAACCCATCGCCAAGTAATTGCCTAAAACTTGCCTGATCCGTGGGGGTTGTAATTATGAAAATTTCCTTGATTCCAGCAGACATCAAGGTTGCGATTGGATAGTGAATGAGAGGTTTGTCGTACACAGGCAGAAGTTGCTTACTAACTCCCCGGGTTATCGGCCATAGCCTAGAACCGGTGCCGCCTGCTAAGACGATGCCAACCATGATTAAAGATTACCCTAAAGTTCAATTACCGAATTAACTCAACTTTGGTTGAGCGTGTTGGAAGCAGAAGTAGCGCAAATTTGGCCATTTTAGTTTCTATTTTGCTTTGGCGTTTCACGGGCAACTTCCAAATAGTCCGTATTTTGGCCAAATGACCTGATCTAGCAAACGATTCAAATGCAATCGCATCGCATCGAGTATTCGTCGAGAGTTCAGGCGTGTAAGTTTGACAAAAAATAAGTGATTGGTCAATAATTTTTTGAAAGTTCACAAATAGGGCAAAGGGGTTGCGTGTACGCAAGCCAACGGCATTATGTTGATGAAGTCGATAAGTCATTGTAGCTGTCTGCGTATACCGAATTGATCCGAAACTTATAAAAACAAGGTACATCCATGCGTCTAGAAAGTAGATTCCAGGATTCAGGTATCTTGAAATTAATTGTAGTCCAGAGGGGTTAACCAACACAGTGTTCATATAAATCACATTTTGGATCAATGCATTTCTAAATTCAACTTTAATTTCTTTGCAATCCGCGGCAAGCAGGCGGCCATTGCTACTGCCCTTTAGGGTGCGCCGCATGGAGCACCATAATGTCGGCAAATCCGTATTACGCCCATTAAGCGTTTGAATCAATTTATTAGCATCCCAAATGTCATCTTGGTCTGAAAATGCGATAAAATCATGTGAGTTTGACTTCGCTGCCGCCCGAACAAGTTCTACAAAAGCTTGGGCATGCCCCACTCTCTGAGTCCTCATCACGATGGTAATAAGTCCCCGAGACTTCCAGTCTTTTACAATTTGGAGTGTGGAATCCTGTGAACCATCATCGTTGACCCAAACTTCCACGGAAACACCCGTTTGCTCGGCGATGGAATTCAGTTGTATGTCAAGGAACTTTTCACCGTTGAATACAGCCATGAGTATTAATACTCGTGGTTTATGATCAATCATATTCTGATTATAGAACAAATTGGGATGTTTTTATCCTAGAATTGCCAAATGGAAGCTCCGTCCCCCGTCGACTTCATCCAATTTATTCCTCCACAGCCTGAAGACTACTCGGAGGCTTGCTTCTTAAAAGAGGATTTTTTTATCCCAACCGATGCCGTATCATTGCCAAATTCAATTGTTAAAGCAAATGCAAACAGTTTCTTCGAATCGAACGTGAGGCGTTTAGTTATTTACTTGCGTTCTCATCCAACTTTGAAACACTTTGTAAAAAATTTATTTAGAAAACTACCATCGAAGATTCGTTTCCATTTGGTGCAACTTGCGCTTAGTGGAAACCACGCCTCAGCCACAAACTTAAATGTTATTCGAAATCTAAGAGGGGGCTCATACTCGATTGAGTTGGGACTTGGGATCTGCACAAGTCAAAAACCAATGGTTGCCGTCATACTTCCTGTATATAATAATTTCGAATTGACTATGAAGTGTCTACAAGCTCTACAAGTAGTTGCGCTTGAAATAGAATTAGAGATAATCCTTATAGATGACGCATCCACAAACTTTGATGCAACATCTTTCAGAAATCTGCGGGGTGTTCGTTACGTGAGATTAGCCGTGAACCAAGGCTACACAAAAGCAACAAATATTGGTGCAAGTTTTGCTGAAGCGGAATTCTTGTTTTTATTGAACAATGACGCACAAGTTCTTCCCGGCTGTGTTCCTCAACTCCTGCAGGAATTGTCATCAAATCCTGATGTTGCAATCGTTGGCGCGACTTTAATAGATCCTGATTACACTATTCAGGAGTCTGGTTCACAGATTTTCAAAGATGGCTCGGGTCATAATTTGGGTAACGGAATGAAAATGTTTGACCCTAGAGTTCAATTCGCGCGAGAAGTGGACTACTGCTCAGCGGCTGCGATTTTAGTTCGCCGAGACTTCTGGGTTAGTAGAGCTGGGTTTGATGAGCGATTTGCTCCGGCTTATTATGAAGACAGTGACTTGTGTATGTCGGCTTGGAAGGCGGGTTTCAGGGTGATGATTGCGCCGAATGCTTTTGTGATCCACCAGCGCAGCGCTAGCTATGCCTCAAGCGTCGAGAAAAATAAACTTATTGAAATTAATCGCATGAAGTTTGTGGAAAAGTGGAAGGATTCTCTGGAGTTTCATTGGCAGAATAATGGAGCCGGGCGATACGAGGCTTCACGTGCATCAAAAGGAATCGTTGTAGTTGTCGATCACTTGTTACCAAGTTTTTCACGGGATTCGGGATCTATTCGAACAATTCGTTTAATTGAGGCGTTGCAGGTGCTTGGCTATCATGTTTGTATTAGTGCGCTCAACCCTGAATCTTCGGTACTTGATCTTCGCGCCCTCCAGAGCAAAGGAGTTGAAATATATCCAGATTTGCAAAGTTTATTGTTTGGGTTGGAGGGTCGTAAAAGCCGCGTTCGATTTGTATGGCTAATTAGGGAACAGGTGATTA
>CAINWC010000346.1 GCA_903854305.1 uncultured Pseudomonadota bacterium
CATTAAAACCACCATTAAAAAACGTTCACGCGGTTATTCTTAAACTAAACAGTTTTACATCGATAAAGTCGCTGAAGGTGTTGCGACGATTGCCGCTGCGTTTTATCCAAAACCAGTAATCGTGCGTACTTCTGATTTTAAATCTAACGAGTACAAAAAACTGGTTGGCGGTGAGATTTACGAGCCAGATGAAGAAAATCCAATGATTGGCTTCCGTGGCGCGGCGCGTTACATGGCTGAGGATTTTAAAGAATGCTTTGCCATGGAATGTACCGCCATGAAAAAAGTGCGTGATGAAATGGGCTTAACCAACGTTGAGCTGATGATTCCTTTTGTGCGCACCTTAACTGAAGCAAAAGCCGTGACTGAAATCATGGCAGCTAATGGCCTTAAACGTGGTGAAAATGGTTTACGCTTGATTATGATGTGCGAAATTCCATCTAACGCATTATTGGCAGAGCAGTTCTTAGCTTACTTTGACGGTTTCTCAATTGGCTCAAATGATCTTACGCAGCTTACTTTAGGCATGGACAGAGACTCAGGCATTTTGGCTGACGGCTTTGATGAACGTAATGATGCGGTTAAAGCCTTGATTAAAATGGCGATTCATACCTGCAACCGCTTAGGTAAATATGTAGGTATTTGTGGTCAAGGCCCATCAGATCATCCTGACTTTGCCGAATGGCTCGTGGAGGAAGGCATTCAATCAATGTCACTCAACCCAGATACAGTGGTCGCTACATGGCAACGATTGGCTAAGAAATAATAAGGATAACGTCATGCTGAATCGCACCGTATTCTTTATTTCAGATGGTACTGGTATTACTGCTGGCGCCTTGGGTAAATTGCTTGAGCATTTTCCAAGCACCCACTTTACTCAAGTGCGCATGCCGTTTACCGACACGCTAGAAAAAATCAAGCTTGCGCAAGATGCAATCTTGCATGCTACGGAAGAAGATGGCGGTCGACCGGTGGTCATTATGACTTTAGGCAATATTGAGCTGCGGAGCACCTTAAAAGAATCCAACGCCTACTTTATTGACCTATTCAATACCTTCATCGACCCACTGAGCCTGGAACTCGATCAAAAACCTTTAAGAGGTGCTGGTATTGCGCACAGTGTAATGGGCACTAAATACAATGACCGTATGGAAGCGATTAACTTCACGTTAAACCATGATGACGGCATGACCAACTCGGGCTTAGAAGAAGCGCAAGTGATCTTAATTGGTGTATCGCGTTGCGGAAAAACACCTACCAGCGTTTATTTAGCCATGCAGTTTGGCATCAAGGCAGCCAATTACCCACTGATTCCAGAAGACTTTGAGCGCGGCACATTACCAGCCATATTGCATAAACATCTTGATAAGATTTTTGGCTTAACCATTAAGCCAGAACGCTTACACGCCGTACGCAATGAGCGTAGATCTGGTAGTTTTTATGCCTCATTAGACAACTGTAAAAAAGAAATCACTACCGCAGAAAACCTAATGCGTGATGCAGGTATTACATGGGCAGATTCAACCAGCCGTTCGGTTGAGGAATTGTCTGCGATCATCATGGAAAAAACACGTAAACCAACTTAAGCCAAAGTATTTTTAATACCGCATTTAATCACTTGGCAGATTAAAATTACAAAGTAAAAAGGCGCTCTAAGCGCCTTTTTACTCATTAAACTGCAATTTACCTCTAACCAGACTTACTTCAAACTTGGTTTAATTCTAGCGAAAATCTCAGCAGCATCTGGCTTTACATCGCTGCTATAGGCATATACTTCTTTGCCTCCTGGCAAAATCACATATTTAAAGAAATTCCACGTAGGCACTTGACCCGTTTTAGCGCTTAGCTGCTTATAAAATGGATTAGCACTTTCACCAGTCACCGAGCTTTTAGTCATCATTGGAAACTTAACGGCATAAGTCAGCTTACAAAAATCACCAATTTGCTTATCGCTACCAGGTTCTTGCTTAAAGTCGTTTGATGGAAAACCGATCACTAACAAACCATGCGCTTTGTATTTGCTATACAAACCTTCAAGCGCATCAAACTGGGGCGTAAAACCACATTTACTAGCAGTATTCACCACTAAAATTGGTTTATCCTGATAATCACACAGATTGATTTTATCGCCCTGCAAAGTGGTTAGTTGATGGTTATAAAGTTCAGAACAAGCCGCATTAGCAATCTGTGAAACTCCCAATAACAAAACGGATAATAGAATTTTTTTCATCACTCACTCACTTAAATTGATAATTTAACTACTCTAGCTACAACTCCGCTTATTAACGATGGTTCGCAAAGTCAGCATCCAATTAAAATTTAAGCTAGCTCATAAAAGTGACTAAAAATCCAATCACGGCAAATATTGAAATTAGCTTAATGATACTCAGCTTATACTTAAACAACGCCACAAAACCAAGCGCCGCCAGGCTTACCGACAACCAATCGACGTTAAGAGCTACAACATGCGGCTGAACAACAACATTAGGCATAAAAACATGCATGGCAAAAAACAAAGCTAAACTTAAAATCACGCCCACCACAGCCGCGGTAATAGCCGTTAATGGCGCAGTAAATTTCAAGTTACCTTGTGTGCTCTCAATAAAAGGGCCGCCCATAAAAATAAAAATAAACGAAGGTAAAAAAGTAAAAAATGTCACGACACTGGCAGCCACCACGCCGGACAACAAAAGGCACTCTGCGCCAAATACTTGCTGTGTCCAGCCACCTACAAAGCCAACAAACGTCACCACCATAATTAACGGACCTGGCGTAGTTTCACCCAAAGCTAAACCATCTATCATTTGTGTAACGCTTAACCAGTGGTAATGCCCCACCGCCCCTTGATATACATAAGGCAATACCGCGTAAGCACCGCCAAACGTCATTAATGCTGCCTTAGTGAAGAACCAGCCCATCTGCGTAAATGTTGCATGCCAACCATACATCATCACGAGTGTAGCCATTGCAAACAACCATATGCTGACGCCTACCGCTAATATTTTGACCACATGCTTAAGGTTAAACTTTGCGTGGCTAGGCGTGGGTGTATCGTCATCAATCACCGCCTTACCATAGTTTTTATTTGCAGATTGATGTCCGCCACCTGCGTTAAAAGTATTTGGTGAGTAACGGCTACCCACATAGCCGATTAACGCTGCAAATAGCACAATGAATGGGAACGGTAACTTAAAGCCAACAATCGCAATAAACGATGTGAATGAGATCAACCAAAGCCATCTGTTTTTTAACGCGCGACTCCCAATGCGATAAGCCGCAAACAACACAATAGCCACCACTGCGGGTTTAATACCATACAAAACCCCTGCCACAAACGGCTGCTGACCAAAGCGTAAATAAACATACGTAAGCGCGATTAAAATAAAAAATGAAGGCAGCACAAATAAGCAACCCGCAATTAGCCCACCCCATGTTCTATGCATTAACCAGCCAATATAAGTGGCTAACTGCTGCGCTTCTGGTCCAGGTAATACCATGCAATAATTAAGCGCATGCAAAAAACGATTTTCAGAAATCCAGCGTTTTTTCTCCACCAAATCATGATGCATAATGGCAATTTGCCCCGCTGGCCCGCCAAAGCTAACAAAACCTAACTTTAGCCAATACCAAAACGCTTCTTTTAGTGCGGGTGTGCTTGGGCTTGAATTTTGCGCAACATCCATTGCATCCGCATCTATATTATTCATTGCTGAGGGCCTTAATATTCATCATCATAGTTTAAGTCGTGACCTAGTCAATCTTATTTCGAATCAGTATCTTATGGCAATTACCTTAATTGATGCTGCCTATAAAATATAAAGGATACTTGTATTTGCCTGATACACCCAGAACACCGCCCCAAGTCGTGCTGACATAATATGAAAATAGCCAAAAGCTGGAATAAACACTACTGCATTTTCAACGGTATTCACCTGCACTCGATACGCTAACTCTAACTTTGGATGTCCTGCAGTAGCTGGCGCGTCAATTTAATATTTCGCTCTAGCCTTGCCAACATTTAAAGCAACGCCAAAGAGCAAGATTAACGTTAAGACAGTAATCAATGACGGTAGGTGAAAATCCATTTTATTTCTAGGTGAAGTGATCAATTTCATCCATTAAAATTAGCTTTGACAAAAATTACGCCTCATATTTAACATTCTTTCTCGAATCTTTTTTACTTACTACTTACCACACGCAGTTTTCCATAAAGGCAAGACGATGCCACCAGCCTTCACTGGTAACCAATCATGGGCGTGATTGCTGGAATTCACCACATTGCCATTACCCATATTCCCAGAATACATTGTGTATGTCAGAATTCGGCTTTTCTGTAGCTTGCAGTCATACTCGTGAAGCATCTTGATGGATTGAAATTTATCGGCAGTGTTTTTCTTTTTTAAGTCAGTGATATCCCACATTTTGACTGTATCGCCACTCTTACGAAGGCTAGACAATTCTGCGTAAATGGTTGCTTCCTCATTAACGGTCACTTTATTCCAGCCAGCCATAGCACTATTACTCATCACTGCCAGCAACATCATTAAAGTTAGTTTATTCATACTAATATCACCGCTTCTAGTTAAGTACAATCGTCATCGCCACGTCTTCACCTTGCACCATCTCGACGACTTCTTCAGCAAACTCAGAAGAGCATTCACTCGTCCATTCTGACTCAGGCTCAAGCTCATTAGTGAACATCGGCAGAAAACTCATATACATATACCTACCGTCACCTACTGTTAATACAGGCACGCCATCAGGATGGTCAACCAGCGTCCAATTCTCAGGTATATCCATGTCTAACGTGATAGTTACTTGTAGTTTTTTCATGTGCATTACCTCAACTTATTTGACGATACTCATTTATCGAGCAATTATATTTACTTCGCTTTGATACCAGTGTTAGCTGTAGCATGACTTTCGAAATTTGTTGCGGTGGTGACTCAACAGCAACCAGTTTTACACTTTTCTTTTGACTTCCACACTTTTGAAAACTCTTCTTTACTCATTGCTTTTACATTCAAGTCTTTTTGCAATTCACTATCAACAACATTCTTTTGATAATGATTAAAATGAGCCAAATATTTAGCATAAGCCCTATCAGAACCTAACAATCCAGTAATCTTTGTCCATATCCATTTTTTAAATTTAAACATGTATGAATGCATCCTAAATTTTGTAAGTAGTCATTTTGCAGGAAACAGCTAATTTGATGTCAATAGTTAATAACTTCCCTTACCAGTGACAGCCGCTTTGATCATTACCCAAATTAGTTAAGCGATGTACTTACTATTATTAAGCGCACAAGCTATCAAGGCTTAGCTGCATAAAGTTCATCAAACACACGTTCAAGTTTTTTGTTAGTGCCGCGCACTTCATCAATGACTGCCTTAGACCAATCAAAGTATTCACGCTTACGCGCTATCGACCAATCCTCTGGTGGCGTGAAAAGGATGTCTCGTAAATTACAAATCTTATCCGCCAGCTTGACCAGTTTGGCGCGTTTACTTGCATGTTTGGCATGTTCAATTTGCGCTAACATACGTTCAGCCTTTGGCAACGACTTATCATCCGTGACTTCTACAACAATATTGGTGATGCGTTTACCGAACTTGCTTTTAAGTTCATCAGCCGTAGTTTCAGTGTCTTCGATAGTGTCATGCAACAGTGCCGCACAAATCACTTTGGCGTTGGTGATTTTGCCTTCATTGCACAAAACATTCGCTAAACTAATCGGATGGTTGATATACGGCGAGGCATTATTGTCCTTACGTCTTTGGTCACGGTGCTTGTGAGAAGAAAACTCCAATGCAGTCAGTATCAATGCAAGATCTTTAGATTTGATGGTCATAATGCGCCTCAGTTACGTATGTGTTTAAATAACGCTAATGTTAGAGATTAGCATGTCTGTATAGAAAGATATTAATAAAAAGGTCATCATGAGTTTAATCGGCAATATTCTTTGGTTTATTTTAGGCGGCGCAATCATGGGCATTAGCTGGTGGATTGTCGGCGCACTGGCTTACCTGTCGATTATAGGCATCCCGTGGGGTAAGGCATGCTTTGTGATTGGGCAGTTTGCTTTCATGCCTTTTGGCAAAGAAGCGGTTAGCCGTACTTACATTAATGCCAAGGATGATATTGGCACAGGTATCCTAGGCATGATTGGCAACGTGATTTGGTTTATCTTTGCTGGGTTTTGGCTTGCACTGGGTCATCTGATTTCAGCATTACTTTGCTTCATCACCATCATAGGCATACCGTTTGGCATTCAACACCTCAAACTGGCAGATCTCGCCATTGCACCTATCGGCAAGACAATTGTTGATAAGTGGTAATGCGAACACACAGCTAACTATTGAAGAGCCGCACCATGCCCGTAAACGTACGGGTATAGCACGATATCAAGCGCTTACGGGGTATTTATGCAATAATTTGAATAAAAATACAACCAAAACCACTTAACTTATGCACACACTTTTAATGTATTACATTAAGTGTTGTAATAAACCTTATAAAAGAATGAGCTCTATGTAAGTGATTGATTTTTAATAATTTATACATTAGATTAAAGTTTATACTGTTTTAAAAAAATCCTTATAAAACGGTAGGTTACGTTTTAGTTTCACAGGTAATCACAGAGTTATCCACAGATATTGTGGAGCGTATTTGTTAGTTCAGCAAGATTTGTTAAAGTCAATTACGATAGTGTTTTTTGTTGCAATTTAAGCGATTTAGCCAGCGAGAGTAAGGTCAGTCGATTATTTTCATCCAAGGATTCGATGACTGAGCGAAGCTGATTATCGACCTCCACCATATCCAAGTGCGGTGTGCGCAAATGCCACATAAAATAATCTAGATGAGTATCCAGCGCATTAGCAATATTCACCAAAATACATATGCGGGGTCCCTTAACTTTATTATGCTCATAATCTGCAATCACTTTTGCAGGTACACCAACCACCTCAGCAAGTGCTGAGCGAGTCAGGTGTTTAGCTTGCCGCGTAACTTTTATACGTTGCCCCAAGCTACTCATTTAATGTGCCTTCAGTATTTTCATCACAGCATCATATTCCGTCATCATCTCAACGAGTGAATCGGTAAACCGTAAGAAATAATTTAACATTCGGTAAAAAAAGCACTTGACAGTATTTTTGTGACCATTTGATTTAGCTCTATTGCGTCCCGCCGGGATGTCTTAGGAGCTAAACAAAATGAGCAACACACTACCTACAACGGGCTTTGTAAAAGTCCCGCAAATTCTCGCAGTAATACCTATTGGACGATCTACTTGGTGGCAGTGGGTTAAAGACGGCAAAGCGCCCGCTCCCGTAAAGCTCGGCGCAAATACTACCGTATGGCGTGCCGAAGATATACACGCACTCATTAAAAAGCTTGCTGATGGCGAGGTGCAATAATGAGGAAAATTGAAGAGTTAAACGGTGTTAATAGCATTGATAGTGACGACTTAAGTAATGCAGTCGAACAGTTACTTTATGCCGCGCAAATGTTAATTGAGCTTGAAGGCTCATTAATGGACACACAGGCTAAATTAACTACCGAACAAGAAATAAAAGCGCAGTTGCAAGTATTGCAGAGTAACCCGCAAATGGTCGTAGGTATGGCCATGCTGGCAACTATTGAAAGATTCCGTGTTGATTATGCTTACCAACAAAATACAACAAATATGCTTTTGCAGGACATAATCGAAAGCATTGATTGTGCAGCGGCAAACGCGCCAGCGGATGGCTTAAACCTGATGGCCTTAAGTGGTGAACAGGTGGTGGCGGCGTTAAGAGAACGCTGGTTAAACCTTAACCCCAAGCATGATAAAAATAGATATTTAGCCGCCATTAGTGAGTTTAAAAAATTGGTAGGGCTTTAAACCATGCCAAAAAACTATATAAAGCAGGTAGCCACAGCCGCCATTAACGCCATAGATTCTGTATTAAACAACTTTTGCGCGGGTGGCAAGCGTGAAGGGCATGAATATGTAGCGCTTAATCCGAATAGATCAGACAGCACGTCTGGCAGTTTTAAAATTAATCTTAATACTGGTGCGTGGGCTGATTTTGCGATTGACGTAAAAGGCGGCGATTTAGTCGCGCTAGTTGCATATCTTGAGGGCTTATCACAGTTGGAAGGCGCAAAGCGTTTAGGCGCATTTTTAGGCATACCCTACCAAAAAGCAGACACACAAAAGCGCCTTGTAAGCCCGCAAAGTAATGAGGTTAATACAAAGGCGTTAAGCCCAAAAGAAACGCTGGAATGGGTGGCACTTTTACCCGTTCCTAGCGAAGCCCCCGCCCCGCCCGCCATGCACTTTAAGAACGGCAAGCCGTCTATGCAATGGGTTTATCGTTTGGCTGATGGCGTGGCTTGTTATGTGTATCGTTTTGAGGCTAAGGCCGAGGGCGAACGCAAACAATTTGCGCCGCTGACTTATTGCGAACACGCCACTAGCAAAAAAAGAGAATGGCGATGGCAAGGCTTGCAAGAACCTAAACCACTTTATCAGCTAGATAAAATTATCAATCAATCTGATGCGCTAGTGGTGGTGTGTGAAGGCGAAAAGGCAGCGGATGCGGCGGCGGTATTGTTGCCTGATGCCGTCATAACCACCATGCTAAACGGTGCGCAAAGTCCGAACAAATCAAACTGGCAAGCATTAAAGGGGCGTGAAGTTTGGCTATGGCCTGATAATGATGAGGCTGGCAATAAGTGCATGATTGTGATTGCTAGCTTATTAAAAATTGCAGGGGCGGATAGTGTTAAAACAATCAATTTAAAGGTACTTGAAAGCCTACCTGATAAAGGTGATGCCGCTGATTTATTGGCTAATGGCGTGACCGCCGGAACCTTAAGCGCATTACGCTTAAAATCTGACTTTTTAGAGGCTGAAAAACCGCAAAACAAAGTTAAGTTACAAGATGAAACCAAGCCGCAAGATAAAGCCAAACAAGCAGCGCAAAACACAGAAAGTGAAAATCAAGAAAGCCGCTTTCACTTAAACGATAGCGGCTTGTATTACTTCGGTAAAAGCGATGCTGGTAACGATGCACCGCCATTGTGGATATGTTCAAATTTAGAAGTGACCGCCGTTACTCGTGATGCTAAAAACGAAGCCTGGGGGCGCTTGTTAGAATTTGATGATCTAGACGGTGTTCGCCATGTGTGGGCTATGCCTATGGATTTATTACGGGGTGATGGGGCTGAATATCGCGGGGCTTTGCTGTCAATGGGCTTGCAAATATCGACTATGACCAAAGCCCGCAACCTATTAACTCAATATATTCAAACGGCTAAGGTAGAAGCGCGGGCGCGGTGTGTAGAGCGTACAGGCTGGCACGATAACAGCTTTGTAATGCCTAATAAAACAGTAGGTAACAACCAGCAAGAAAAGATAATTTTTCAATCAGCCGCTAATACACAAAGCACGTTTAAGCAAAATGGC
>CAINWC010000347.1 GCA_903854305.1 uncultured Pseudomonadota bacterium
CACTTGGTTGCGGAATAACTGTCTCAGATAAAGTAGTGGGGATATTTCGATTATTTAACTTAAATGGGTCAATTCCCTCATCAAATGCATGAAGTTTTCCAGTTTCAGTGTCTTGGTAAGTCTTCATAGAATCTTTGAAAGTTAATTGACGCTTTGGCTGGTCGTTGAGCTAGGGAGCATTTCTTTTCTCGTTCATGTAACACCGGGGCTATAAATACATTATTTAACATACTAACATGATGGATGATATCACTGACTAATCCTCGGATATGAGGTCTGCGTGAGGTGTACAATACCGCCCATGTCAAATTCCGCCGCCTTACAAACCCTGCACGATGTTTTCGGTTATTCCTCTTTTCGTGGTGAACAAGAAGCCATCGTGGGGCATGTCGCAGCGGGCGGTGACGCACTGGTCTTGATGCCGACCGGCGGTGGTAAATCGTTGTGCTATCAGTTGCCAGCATTGTTGCGTGAGGGGGTGGGTATTGTGGTTTCACCGCTCATCGCGCTGATGCAAGACCAAGTGGATGCTTTAAAACAATTGGGTGTGCGGGCGGCGTTTTTGAATTCTAGCCAAGATGCGGAAGAAGCGCGTGAAATCACCGCACAGCTGATGCGCGGCCATTTGCAGATTGTATATGTGGCGCCAGAACGTTTGTTGATGAGTAGCTTTTTAGCGTTGTTAGATGAGATTGAAGAGGGTGCTGGCATCGCGCTGTTTGCCATTGATGAAGCGCATTGTGTGTCGCAATGGGGGCATGACTTTCGTCCGGAATATCGCAAGCTTACCGTGTTGCACGAGCGCTTTCCGCATGTGCCGCGCATTGCGCTTACCGCTACGGCCGATGCGCCTACCCGTGCTGAAATTGTTGAAAGACTCAAGTTGGAAGAGGCGCGCCAGTTTGTTTCCAGCTTTGACCGTCCAAATATTCGTTATCGCGTTACGCAAAAAGCCAACGCTCGCCAACAGCTGGAATCATTTTTAGCGCGTGAACACGCCAACGATGCCGGTATTATCTATTGCTTAAGCCGTCGAAAAGTAGAAGAAACCGCCGAGTGGTTAAAGTTGCGCGGCTGGGATGCTTTGCCTTATCACGCAGGGCTGGATGCCAGTGTGCGCAATAAAAACCAGCGCCGCTTTCTGCGTGAAGAAGGCGTGATTATG
Organism: uncultured Pseudomonadota bacterium; assembly: GCA_903854305.1. Taxonomy (GTDB): domain Bacteria; phylum Pseudomonadota; class Gammaproteobacteria; order Burkholderiales; family Methylophilaceae; genus Methylotenera. Next base: position 1,166 of record CAINWC010000347.1, read on the forward strand.
GTGGCTACCGTGGCGTTTGGTATGGGAATAGACAAACCAAACGTAAGATTCGTCGCGCACCTGGATTTGCCAAAAAGTATGGAAGGTTATTATCAGGAAACTGGCCGGGCAGGGCGCGATGGCTTACCGGCAAACGCATGGATGACCTACGGACTGGGCGATGTAGTGAGTATGCGCAAAATGCTGGATTCTGGCGATGCGCCAGAAGAACGCAAGCAGGTCGAACGGCAAAAACTGGATGCGCTGTTAGGCTTTTGCGAATCTACCAGCTGCCGCCACCAAACCTTATTGCGCTATTTTGGCGAAGAACACCCCGGCAATTGCGAGCAATGCGATAATTGTCTTGAGCCTGTCGATACTTGGGATGCCACGCAAGCCGCCCAGATGGCGCTCTCATGCGTGTATCGCACTGGGCAACGTTTCGGCGTGGTGCATTTAATCGACGTATTGCTCGGCAAAGCCACCCCAAAAATCGAACAATTTAACCATCAGCAACTCAGCACGTTCGGCATCGGCAAAGCACTTTCGCAACAGCAATGGAGCAGCGTGTATCGGCAGTTGGTCGCTGGCGGCTATCTCGAAAGTGATATTGAGGCTTACGGCGGCCTAAAGCTCACCGAATCTGCCCGTCCAGTGCTACGCAGCGAAAGTGAAGTCTGGCTACGCCGCGATGCTGAAGTGGTCAAACAAAAAGTCAGCAAAGCCGGTCGAGGTGCTAATGCCAAAGAAGTCTACGCAGCAGTGAGCGAAGACCCGCTTTGGTATATTCTTAAAGATAAACGCACCGAACTCGCCCGCGAACAAGGCGTGCCGCCATACTTGATCTTTCACGACAGCACGTTACTGGAAATCCTCAACCGCCGACCGACTAATCTAGATGAAATGAGCCAGATTAGCGGCGTTGGTCAAGCTAAGCTAGACCGTTATGGAGAAGCCTTTTTGCAAGTGCTGGAAGATGCTGCGAACGGGGTTGGCTAGATTCAAGCTAAGGTGTATTAGTAGCACCGCGATTAATCCAATTTCCGTACCACAAGCATTCCGATTTGCTTAGTACTAAAGTCCTGACTAAGTCGTATATCGCGATACCGCACGGCTCAAAAAATAATCCTTACCTATCATATAGATGAATAATGGGTCGATACATACCGATACAAACAACCTCGGGCATTGACAAATGGTAGATACATTTCTTTGATTAAATGATTGTCCGCGATTACTTTAAGGTAATGACCATTTAGGAGAATATTGATGATGAAAAATTCCATGAGAAAGAAACTCAATCGAGATG
>CAINWC010000348.1 GCA_903854305.1 uncultured Pseudomonadota bacterium
GACATGCAAAAATTGGCAATCAAATACCTGCTGACTTCGCCAATCAGTATTACATTAACAATCAAATTGCAGCATAATTCTGATGACTTGCCCCTCTACTAAATCGGACTCAGCTCACATTGCTGGTGGCAACACCATGGTATTTAACCAAGCTGCGAAAGAGCTCTTAGAAAAAGCTGGTATGCTGCAAGTAGTCTCTCATGACTGGTGGCTATACCAAATTACAAAAGGTGCTGGTGGTGTGGTTTTTTACGACCCCAAACCATCATTACTTTATCGGCAACATGCAAATGCAATAGTTGGTGCTAATGCCTCTTTTAGGGCTAAAATGGATCGAATACTTTATGTATTAAGTGGGCGATTTAAAGAATGGAATACTATAAACTATGTAGCATTAAGTCATGTTAAGCACTTATTGACCAAAGATAATCAGGATATTTTGAATACTTTTGGCAGGTTTAGAGGTGCCAAACTAAAAGATAGAATTCGCCTTTTAGAAGTTTGCGGCCTTTACCGCCAGACTTGGCAGGGTACTTTATCTCTATGGTTAGCAACAATAATTAATAAAATTTAGGTACATTTGCACTTCCTTGACTACCGTTCAACTCTCCTCATCCATACGATCCACTACTCCAGTTAACAATGAGACAATCTCTTGCAATGCGATTATTTGATGAGTAGCGGCATCAGACACTGGCTCACAATCAACACTTGGCAAATAGTGACACCTTATCCCAACGCCCGCTTTATTGGCAGCTTGCATATCTGAATCTTTATCACCAATCATAATTGAACAATTTAGGTCCAACCCATATTTTTCAGCCGCTCGCAACAACATTCCTGGGTTAGGCTTGCGATCGAACGAATCTTTCTTATATTCTCCGACACCATGCTCAGGATGGTATGGGCAATAGAAAACATCGCTTATCGGAGCACCTTCTGCCTCAAATTGCTCGCACATCCACTTTGTCAGAATAGAAAAATCTTGTTCAGAATAATAGCCGCGAGCAATTCCAGCTTGGTTAGTCACGACAATCAGAAAATATCCCAATCGTCTCGCTGCACGGCAGACATCAAAAATTCCATCGATAAATAGGAAACTTTCGACATCAGAAGTGTATCCAGAGTCATGGTTAATTACACCATCACGATCAAGAAACAGTGCGCGATTCCCCGACAAAATCACAAGCCTGCAAGCTCAATTTGGGCAAGTGCGTAGTCATTTGGCACGCCAATATCAATGAAGCGGCCTTGTGTGACGAAGCCGTCGAACCTGATGCATTGCAAATATTTGATGAAAAACTCAGTTTCTATGGAAAAAGCCTGACCCAGAGAGAAATCGTCTAATCCATGCTTTGGAAGCACATAGCAACCTGCGTTAATCAAACCTAAACCAGCTTCACCTTTCTCAAGAAATGCAGTGACACGCCCATCATTCATATCCACCCTACCGAAACGAGCAGTATCAGGAACCTCGCGCACTACAATCACGGGGTTATGACTCCCCTGCCACAAACACTCTAGCTCATTAACTTCGAGATCTAGGTAAGTATCACCGTTAAAAATAAAAGCATGATCAGCCAAACAATGCGTTAGCGCTGCGCGAATCGCCCCACCTGTGCCTAATGGCTGATTTTCAACTTCATAGACTAACTCCATACCTAAATAGTTATCACCAAAATTCGAGATTATTTTTTCAGACATGAAACCTAGAGACAGAACAATCCGCGTAAAACCTTTACGGGCAAGCATAGAAAGCAAAATTTCAAGAAATGGGCGGCCTGCAACGGGTGCCATGGGCTTGGGTAAATCAGGCACTACCTGCTTTAAACGAGTACCAAAACCGCCTGCCAATACCACAGCCTCCATCAGTTAGGCGCCTTGAATATTGCACGCTCAACTAAGCCACAAAGAATGTGACCAACGACCAAATGCCCTTCCTGAACCTTAGGCGTGTCACTAGAGGGAATCTCTATCAGATAATCACAGAGGGACTGCATCGGCCCACCACGGTTGCCAGTCAAACCGATGCAAATCAAACCTCGTGTGCGCGACTCTTCAAAGGCACGCATAATATTAGGCGACATACCAGAGGTGGAATAGCCAATAAAAATATCACCCTTGTTGCCATGCGCTTGAACTTGGCGCGAGAAAAGTTTTTCAAATCCATAGTCATTACCAATGGCAGTAAGTATAGAGCTGTCAGTAGTCAAAGCAATCGCTGGCAATCCTGGGCGATCAAATGCAAATCGGCTCACAAACTCACCAGCAATGTGTTGCGCATCAGCTGCGCTACCGCCGTTACCAGCCAAAAGGATCTTACCTCCCTGCTGTAAGGATGTAATGCATGCATTAGCAGCCGCTTGTACGGTTAAAATCAAACTATCATCAGCCAACATTGTAGACATTACCTGTTGTGCTTCATTTATCTGCGCTGAAATATAGTGCTTCATCATATTTTCCATGCTTGTGTACCATGCTTAGTAAAATGGCAGTTACTTACTTGCCCCTTAAAATTTCCAAGTGCTCTGACAACATCCATACGTTTCTCTGGGGAAACAAAGAACATCATGAACCCCCCCCCACCTGCACCAGAAACCTTACCAGACAATGCGCCCGCATTTATCGCAGCATTATATATTTCATCAATGTGTGGATTTGAAACGGTTTTTGCTGAATTCTTTTTATTATTCCAACCTTGTTGCATCGAATCCACAATTCCATCAAAATCACCTCTAAGTAAACACTCCTTCATCACTAAAGCCTCACGTTTAATTCCGTGCATTGCGTCTATAGCATCTGTCGAACCGGCTTTCACATTTGCACTTTGATCTGCAATAATCTTGGCAGATTCACGAGAGACACCCGTATAGAACAGCAATAGCGATGCTTCTAACTCGCATATAATCCAATTCTTAACACGGAGCGGATTGATTACAGCACGCTCATCCGCATAAAACTCCATGAAATTGAAGCCACCAAAAGTTGCTGAATATTGGTCTTGCCTACCACCTTGCAATCCACAGTCTACGCGCTCGATCTTGAACGCCAAGTGGGCAATGGTGTAATCGTCGAGCGGTAGATTCAGCAGTTCGGCAAAGGCGCGAATCATCACCACCACCAACGTAGAAGACGATCCCAAGCCAGACCCAGCAGGCGCATCGCAGAACGTACTTAACTCTAGAGGAATAGGCTTTCCACTGTTATAGTGCTGAATCATGTGGTTGTAAACTGCCTTATGCAAATCAAGCCTACCATTTAGTTCCAGTGGCTCTGCAATTGTCTTGGTTTTTTCAATCTGTTGATCAGTAGCGACGAAGCGGACAAAAGGCTTATCCAATGTCTTAATTACCGCATAAGCATACCGGTCTATTGTAGCGTTAAGAACATATCCACCATAAATATCGCAATACGGGGCAACATCGGTGCCCCCACCAGCCAAGCCAAGACGGAGGGGTGCACGTGCTCTAATTATCATTATTTATATCCAAAAAATTCCAAGGTCATTTCAGCTACAAAAACTATCACCTATTCAAAGGTATCTTACCTTTGGCAATTTCATTTCTCCAATGATTCAATAAGTCACTGAACATCTGCTTAGCTGAAATCTCCGGTTTCCAATTGATCGCAGATTTAATCTTGGTGTTGTCAAACATTTGATAATCTGCATCAATCGGGCGCAACCTGTCTTCATCTGTAGCCACTTTGATGTCTTTGCGCGTGCTCATACTCAAAAGTAGCTCAATAACTTCCGGCAACTTAAATACTTCCTCACCAGCAATATTGAAACAGTCACCACACTTTATTCCTCCCCTCTCGCTTGCCTCAAACAGCAAAAAGTAGGCTCTCACCGCGTCTCGTGCATCTTGGAAGGTTCTAGTACTTGACAGGTTACCAACCTTAATCACTGGCGTTTGATGACCCGCCTCAATCAAGGCAATTTGCTTGGCAACCGTACTTTCAAAAAAAACATCGCTCCTTCGTGGGCCAGAATGCGTCCCCATTCTGGTCACAAAGGTTCGCATGCCATAAGCTTCGCCATAAAACTGCCCCAAATAATCCGTGCCAATTTTGCTAATACTGTAGGGGCTCGCGCCGTGGAACGCAGTATCTTCTGCCAAAGGCACGCCAGGCTTGGCCTTGCCATACACCTCACTTGAAGAGCACACATGTACCACAGGGTCATAACCATCGACTTCATTTAGCTGCCGAATGTTTTCGAGCAGATTGGCCGTGCCGATGATGTTGGTCTGTAAAGTTTCAATCGGGATATTGAATGAAGTCTTCGGGTAAGATTGCGCGGCTAAGTGGGAAATAAACTCTGGCCTAACATCCCGCAGCATTCTAGACATGGCAGCATAATCATTCAGGTCAGCATAGTAGAGACTAATTCTGTCTTTGTTGTTAATTCTGCCTGTCAGGTGATAAAGATTATCCATGGGTTCCTGCCAACGCATCATCCCAACCACATCATATTGCGTATTTTCCAAAACATAATCAGCTAATTGAGAGCCTACTTGACCAGATATGCCAGTAATCAAAATTTTCTTATTCATTAGTGCCTTACAAATCTCAGGTTTTTAGTTGGGGGGAATACAGCAGTCACGGCTTGCTATCATTTGATATCGAGTTTTGCAGCCCAATCACTATCATAATAACCAGAACGATCACTGGCTATCACTCTAATCCTAACGTCATGCTGCCCCACGCCAATTTTTGCGGTAGGAATAGAAGCATAGAATTGACTCTTTAAATATTTTGGATTATTTAGTGCTTTTGCAATATCAGCTCGTTCACCACCATAAACAGCTTCATAGACTTTATCATCAATTAGCACTAAAACACCTGCCGCAGCATCACCATTTATAGCATCCACATAATTCCCGGCTATTTCTACTTTACCTCCAACTATTGGCACTACAACCCCTGCTTTAGGTGATGAAACGCCATTAATACCATCCACGGCACCAAATGCAGGGCTTTTAAGGTTTCGCGTCACTTCTGCAAAGGTTGGCTGCTTAGTAGTAGAAGTTGGATCTTGAGTAACGCTAGACACAAACTCGCCATTAGTAGCTTTGGTGTTGGATGGATGGTTTGATTCACCGCAACCCCACATACTAAATGCAATTGTAGAAACACAAACTAATTTAACAATATTTTTCATTTTTTAACACACCTTTATTTAATTTAATTAACTTCTAGTAATACTTATTTAATAGCAACAAACATCAATTGCTCCCCGCCTAAATATCCAAATTCGCTTGAATGGAAACACAATGCATAAACATCTTTAAATCCAGCTTCACGCATCTGGTCTAGCATTTCCCACCCAAAGTGCTGAAAGCATAAGACACCATCACTCGAAAGCGGGTCACCGTGATACTCAGGCGGAAGGATATGAACAATTTCACCATTATCAATTTTGGCTCTCACTATATTTGAAAGAGAGCCCGCAGCAAAAGGTACTGACCACATCATTTTCCCTCCTTTACGGAGTACACGTGCACATTCCTTAAATGCCGATTGGTAATCTGGCACATGCTCAAGAACATCCAGTGAAATTAAAATGTCAAATGACTCATCTGGAAAGGTGAGCGCCGTGATCGTTTCATTACGAACGCCATTTTTATCCATGCATCCAAATGAACATTTCTCCCCAAGAAACTCACTTCCGACTGTATTAGGATATCTATTTTTAAAATAAGTGTAAATTGGTGTAATCTGTTCAGTGATATATATTTCGCTATCAGGATAAGGCTCCATCTCAATATCAAACAGATGGAATGTTGCCCTCATACGATTATTAAAATACGTTTCAGGGCAAGACACTCGCTCACGCCAATTTACTCTACCACTATTACCTGAGTGTTGATAATCAACAAGAAAATCAACTTGTTTTCCGGCTGTATAGGTAATCCCCCCATTATTAACTGCAACTAAAAGTAGAAACTAAGCCGCCAAGGCTAACTTTTGCTTCGGGGTCATGCCGCCCAATGCCATATTGGGACGTTCGTGATTGTAAGTCCATA
>CAINWC010000349.1 GCA_903854305.1 uncultured Pseudomonadota bacterium
CTAACAAGTTGACCAGTTAACCCCTTTAAATCACTTTCAATTCCATCAGTTGCACCGCATTGAATGACTTTTTCAGATTGAGGAATCACTTTAAAAATGCGCAATCCGAAGTTGATTTGACCTGCTACATAGTCAACTTTTGGCGCTCTTTTAAGAATTTCTTCTTCAAAACCTTGATGCTTTGCAGCCCATTCTGCTAACAATTGATCGTAATTGCTGACTAAAAAATCCTTACCTTCTAAGTATTTTTCACCCATGATTGAGATTTTTTTAGCTAAGGCTTCTACCGCTTCATCTGGTACCGCAGTTGCACCCAGAAAGCTTACACCCGCCGCTAAGCAAGAACGACGAACAGCTTGTCGCGTTTCTGTAAACACATTGTTATGCTTTGGATCCATGACACGAAGACTTCCTGCAGTACGCAGATCGTCTGTTTCTACATCATTACGGCGAACATAACCGTTATAAGTAGATAACGCTACATCAACGACATTCAGTTGACCTAAGATTTGTTGATAATTGGTGGTTGTATTTTGTGCTTCCATTTTATTTCCTTTTTATTTAAAAGAAACGCTCTACCCAATACGGGAATAGCCTTATGGATTAAATTGTTTAAACGCAACCACGTAAAAAAAGCCGCTACCATTGATAGCGGCTTAGTATTTTTGCAATGATTTATTGCTTTATTAAACCTTTACCAGGCTCCTTTCCAGACAACTTAACTCCACGAGTCGCGCAATATTGAATGACCGCTCGATTAATGAATGACTGTATAGTGATACCATCACGTGCAGCCATCACTTTAACTTCAAGATAATCAGGTTTCAACATCCTAAAGTTGGCGTGCTGCACAAGGTCCGGCTCCACTTTAGTTATTTCGGTAGGCATAGACTTCCTTTAACAAAAATTATAACAAGGCGGAAAATACCACCTAAAGTTAATTAATAACAATAACCGTTATAAAGTGTCATCTACGTGTGAACCAGATATAACCGCAGGAACCGCGCTAGTAATTTCTTCCAACTTTGCTGGTTTTTCTTTAGTTTTGCTACGAGCCTGCATTTCACTAATAATGCGCATTTTCATATCTGCATACCACTCAGGAATATAACGAATACCAACTTCCTGATCAGAACCCCTTAACTGACTGGTATGCACAAAGGTGAACAGTTTTAATGATCCATCTTCTTGCATCTTCGCGTTCACTCGAACTTGCCCATCAACACGCACCGGCTGTCCAATAGAAAGGTGATTAATATACGTTTTCGCATAACGTCCATATAAGCGAACAGGAATTGAACGCTCAGGGTCTTTATGCTGACGAATTAATAATGTTAAGCAATCATCAACCACAGCGCCATTTGAATCGCGCGCCATCGCATAACCTTCAATAAAACCGGCACAACGGAAGCTATTAGACGAAGCGCCTAACGTATTATCAAAACGGCCACCCGTAGCTTCAAAAATTTCATTAACATGATCTGTTTCATTTTCGGCTAAACTGGATTTAATCTTGCCTTGCCATTGGTTGCCAAACGGCTTGAATTCTTCATCCTTCATGCTTTCAGGTAATTTGCTATTCCATGATATTTCACCTGGCATCGTTAAAAGGGTGGGGACTTCAACTTTAATCGCTTTTAATTCCATACTGCGATCACGATTTTCATTTAATAAGCCATAAGCATGACAAATGACTGTCACTGGTTCTTTCTCACGGAATTTGCGATGTTTACCCTCAACGGTAATAGGAATTGCATGATTAATATTGTTGGTTTGCTGCAACATAAAACCATTTGCATGCGGGTTCCGCACAAAACCGGTTAGGTATGCGACGTTAAGCATTCCGCCAACATAGGCGTAAGACAGTGAACTTTCTTGACTATTAGAAGGTAACATAATAATAACTTTCAATAAAATTAAAGGGTCTTCGTAAAATAAAAAATATACAATTGAATAAAAATGTAGAATAATCAGGCGAATAAAAAAATCTACAAACACTCATTACTTAAGGAGTTATTCATGGTGGTTAAAAAAGATTCAACAAAGGTCAAATCGGACGCTCCAAAAACACGTAAAACTAGAAAAATTGAAA
>CAINWC010000350.1 GCA_903854305.1 uncultured Pseudomonadota bacterium
CACTTTATACACTTTAGCACTTGAGACGATCATCACAAAGCGCAAGTCTTCAGCTAAACTGGTTAGCGCATCATAAGTACCATCCGTTGCATAAAAGGCTAACTCAGCCTGTAACGATGAACCCACCTGCCCTGCAGAACGCAACACTTCGATTTCTTTGGTTGATTGGCCACGCGCACTAATGATTGCTTCCCATGCAGCAAGTTGCTCTGCGCTCAAACCATGCGCCGGTAAGCGATACCAAGCGTCTTCAAACACCGTTTTATTGGCATCCAAGCCCATTGTTTCCCAAACTTCATTGGCGGTAAAACTTAAAATCGGCGCCATCAAACGCATCATTGAATGCGTAATATGATGTAGCGCACTTTGCGCAGCGCGGCGGGCGTGTGAAGTTTCGCCTGCGGTATACAGCCGGTCTTTAAGAATATCCAGATAAAAACTGCCTAAATCATCCGAACAAAAACTCACGAATTTTTGCACTGCAAAATGGAATTCATATTTGTCGTAATCTTGCAGAATCTCTGTTTGCAACTTTTCAGTTAAATGCAGCGCGTATTGGTCAATTGCCAACCACTCATTCACTGGCAATAAGTCTTTGCTCGCATCAAAGTCGGCTAGATTTGCCAGCAAGAATTTCATGGTATTGCGAATACGGCGATAGCTTTCTGACACGCGCTTGAGGATTTCATCGGAAATCGTCAGTTCGCCAGAATAGTCTGTTGAAGCTGCCCACAAGCGCAGAATATCGGCACCGTAAGTGTCCATCACCTTTTGTGGCGCGACGACATTACCTTTAGATTTACTCATTTTGTGGCCAGAACCATCCACCACAAAGCCATGCGTCAGCAAGGCTTCGTAAGGCGCACGACCATCAATCGCACAACCTGTTAGCAAGCTCGATTGAAACCAACCGCGATGCTGGTCAGAACCTTCTAGATACAAATCTGCTGGATAAGCAAGTTCTGGGCGGCGTTTTAACACAGCGGCATGCGTTGCGCCAGAATCAAACCAAACATCTAGCGTATAAGTCACTTTTTTTGTAATCAGCCGCATTTTCTGGCGCATATTGCGCTAAATAAGCATCGCCATCTAAACTAAACCAAGCTTCAACACCTGTTTTTTCAACCAACAAAGCTGCTTGCTCTAACAATACGGCTGTTTGCGGATGCGGCTCACCTGTTTCTTTATGCACGAAGAAAGGCATAGGCACGCCCCAGTTACGTTGGCGCGATACACACCAATCAGGGCGATTCTTAATCATAGCCTCTAAACGCGCACGACCCCAACTTGGGAAAAATTCGGTTTCATCCACCGCTTTATTAGCATGTTCACGTAAACTTATACCAGTCGCATCTTGAGCATTCATGCCTACAAACCATTGGTGCGTAGCCAATTGCATCAGCGGCGTTTTGTGACGCCAGCAATGCGGGAAGCTATGATTTAAACGTGTACTAACCAACAAATTGCCAGTTTCCAGCATTTTGGTCAGAATCACTTTATTCGCATCTTGCCTTGTTAGTCCACGAATCGCATCAAACTCGACCAAGTCACTATTGAAAAACTTACCGTCACCACCCATTAAAATACGTGGTTTTTCGTTAGGATAATTAGCCTTCATCACCAGCCAGTCATCATTACCGTGTGCTGCGGCAGTATGAACTAAGCCTGTCCCCGCTTCAGTAGTAACGTGGTCGCCGCAGATTATTGGCACTTGGCGATTGTCAAACGGATGTTGAAGTAGCAAACCTTTTAACACTTCACCTTTACAACTGGCAATCACGATGGCGTTTTCTTCGCTATATCGTACAAGTGTACTTTGCACCAAATCATGCGCAAGTATCAGCTTGCCTTTGCTAGTCTGAATCAAATCATAGTCCAATTCAGGATGCACACTCACCGCTTGGTTAGCTGGCAATGTCCACGGGGTAGTCGTCCAAATCACCGCGTAAGTGTCACCAGCTATTTCAACGCCAAATACCTGACTTAACGCGGCCTTATCTACAACTTTGAAACCAACATCAATCGCCGGTGAATTCACATCTTCATATTCAACTTCAGCCTCTGCCAGCGCAGAACCGCAATCCACGCACCAATGTACAGGCTTGCTGCCTTGATACAAATAGCCGTTTTTATAGATTTCACCCAAAGCGCGCATGATGTCGGCTTCGGTTTTAAAGTCCATCGTCAGGTATGGGTTATCCCAATCACCTAAAACGCCCAAACGGATAAAGTCTTTCTTTTGGCGTGCGACTTGTTCAGCCGCGTATTCGCGGCAAAGCTCGCGGAATTTAGCCGGATCAATATTTTTCCCGTGATTTTTTTCTACCACCAACTCAATCGGCAAGCCGTGGCAATCCCAGCCTGGTACATAAGGCGCATCAAAACCGCTCAGAGTTTTAGATTTCACAATGATGTCTTTTAAGATTTTATTCACGGCATGGCCAATGTGAATATCACCATTGGCATACGGCGGGCCATCATGCAGAATGAATTTTGTAGCGCCTTTACGTGACTTGCGAATACGCTCGTAGAGCTTTTTGTCCGTCCATTGTTTTAACCAAGCAGGCTCTCGTTTGGCTAAATCACCACGCATAGGAAACGTAGTTTCAGGCAGGTTTAATTTGTATTTGTTCTGTTCTTTATTTAGGTCTTCAGTCATTTAAATCTCAAATAAATTTCTATTGTCATGCCGCTGGAATGACAGAATCAAAAAATTCTCTCGTAGCAGCTTTATCTAGTGCGATCTGCGCTTTTAACGCATCTAAACTATCAAACTTCATTTCATCACGAATTTTGTGCAAAAACTCTACATGCACATGCTTGCCGTACAAGTCACCATTAAAATCAATCACATGCACTTCTAAAGACAACTTTTTTACACCCTCAATGGTAGGACGAACGCCTAAATTAGCCACGCCGTCCAAACCATCTAATTTTACTGCATATACGCCAGTTAATGCAGGTCGCTCATGCCGCATGTGAACGTTAGCCGTAGGGAAACCCAATTGCCGCCCACGCTTTGCACCATGCACAACTTTACCACTCATACTGTATGGGCGGCCCAATAACAGTGCCGCCTCTTGCAGATTACCCGACGCCAAGGCCGTGCGAACACGCGTACTTGAAACACGGGTAGGCATTACATCATTAATGGCTAAATCGACCTGCGGCAAACTGATTAAGTTAAATTTAGCTTCTACAAAATCAATAATAGAGCCGCTACGCATCGCACCGAATCTAAAATCTTCGCCGACTAGAATCGCTTGTGCATTAAGTGCGTCACGCAAAATAGTTTGCATAAATTCAGCGGCAGTGACTTTTGCAAAGCGCCGATTAAATCGACATACATACACACGTTCAACCCCAGAATCTGCAAAATGTTCTAGTTTTTCACGTATTGAGCAAAGACGCGCTGGCGCACTTTCTGGGGTGAAAAACTCACGCGGGTGTGGCTCAAACGTCATCACCGCAGAGGTTAAATTGAGCGCTTGTGCTGTGTCAGTGAGTTTTTTCAGCAACGCTTGATGCCCTAAGTGCATGCCATCAAAATTACCAATAGCAATGGCGCAGGCAGGTTGCAAACTTATTGGAATATGTCGGAAAACTTGCATCTAGCGCTCTACTCGACGAATGTAATCGCGAGGTTTAAAGCCAAGCAACATCAGCGTTACAAAATAGCTCACACCACCTAATACCACCAAACCCGTTATATAAAGCAGCCGTTTAATTAAACCAAAAGTGAGCCACGCACGGGTATCGCCCATTGCAAAATATAGTGCGACGCCCATGACACTTAAAGCGACAAAGAGCTTAACTAAAAAACTAAACCAACCCGGCTGCGGCTGATATATATTGGTTTTACGCAAATAATAGTAAAGTAAAGAAGCATTCAAACAAGCGCCTAAACCAATCGCCAACGCTAAACCTGCATGCTGTAAAGGGGTAAAAAATATAAAAATAACGTTCATCAATTGCGTAACAACCAAGGTAAAAACGGCAATCTTAACCGGCGTCTTAATGTTTTGTCGCGAATAAAACCCTGGCGCCAGTATTTTTACTAAAATCAGCCCGATTAAGCCTATGCTATAAGCAACCAGCGCTTGTTGCGTCATTATTACATCTAATGCAGAAAATTTTCCATAATGAAATAAAGCCGTGACTAAAGGTGTCGCCAATACCGCTAAAGCCACTGCTGCAGGTGCTGCTAATATAAACGTTAAACGCAAGCCCCAATCAAGCAATTGTGAGTATTCCGCTTCATCCTTACCCGCATAAGCCTTGGATAAGCTGGGCAATAATATCGTGCCTAATGCCACACCCAATACGCCTGTAGGAAACTCCATCAATCGATCGGCATAATACAGCCAACTCACGCTGCCTGTGGCTAAAAACGTGGCAAATATGGTGTTGGTAATCATCGAAATCTGCGCGACAGAAACACCTATAATCGCCGGCCCCATCAACTTTAATATGCGCCAAACGCCATCATCGTTTTGGTGAAGATCAAACCTGGGCAATAGCCCAATTTGCTTTAAGAATGGGATTTGAAATGCTAACTGTAAGAATCCACCAAAAAACACTGCCCAAGCTAACACTTTAATAGGCTCAGCAAAATGATCTGCAAAAAATAACACTGCTACGATCATCGAAACATTGAGCCACACAGGCGTAAAGGCAGGAATACCGAATTTATTGTAGGTATTAAGCACACCGCCCGCCATTGAAACCAGCGAGATAAAGAAAATATAAGGAAAAGTGATGCGCAACAATTCAACAGTGAGCTGCATCTTTGGCTGATCTGCTGTAAATCCTGGTGCAATCAAGGCTACGATCCATGGCGCAGCCATCATGCCCAACAAAGTCACAACAACTAGAATCAAACCTAACCAAGTAGCAACGCGACTAATTAAATGATGCGTGTCGTCAACACTGCGCTGACTTTTATATTCAGCTAAGATAGGCACAAAAGCTTGACTAAAAGCACCTTCCGCCGAAACACGGCGTAATAAGTTAGGGATTTTGAACGCAACAATAAAAGCGTCGCTCAACATGCCAGCACCAAATACACGAGCGATAAGCGTATCGCGCACAAAACCTAATATGCGCGAGACAAACGTCATGCTACCAACTTTGGCCAGCGCTTTAAGTAGATTCATGGACTTTTAATAAATGCATGCGAGACTTATTGTAAAATAGTAAGAGAATTGCTGAAAAACCAGTTATTAATGAATTTTAACATGCTAGTTGTACTCAAGCGATAAATGCTCGTGATATTTACTTACTATTAACTTGCAATATATTTATAAAATAGCTATTATTATGTGCTTCGTATTTTGAATAGCTTTTAGGAAAATCACAGATGGCAAATACCGCACAAGCAAGAAAACGTGCTCGTCAAGCAGTTAAGCAACGCGCTCACAATGCAAGTTTGCGTTCTACTTTGCGTACCGCGATTAAAAAAATTATTAAAGCAGTAGAAGCTGGCGATAAAGCAGCAGCTACAGTAGCTTACAGCGAAAACGTAAGCGTGATTGACCGCATCGCGGACAAGCAAATTATTCATAAAAACAAAGCTTCACGTCATAAAAGCCGCTTAAATGCTGCAATTAAGGCGATGGCATAAAGCCTAGTTTTAAAAGTAATCAATAATAAAAAAGCCGAATTTATATTCGGCTTTTTTATTATTTAGATTTTACGGGTATCCAATTTACTTAAGGTATCTAGACGATTTCTACTAGTAAAAACTGATAACAACTACGCTCAATTACCTATATTCAGATCCGCACGTACTTGCATTGCTTGCTTGATAGCTTCATCGCGACTCGCGTTAATCACGGTAAAATGCCCCATTTTACGACCTGCGCGCGCTTGATGTTTGCCATACAAGTGCATTTTAAGTTGCGCATTACTAAACGCTTGTTGCCAAGCAGGCTCAACTTGCGCTTGAGTTTCAGCATCAACAGACCAAATGTCACCTAATATATTCACCATCACGGCCGGACTATGTTGACGGCTACTACCTAACGGCAGACCAGTCATCACGCGCACTTGTTGCTCAAATTGATTAGTGACGCACGCATCAATCGTGTAATGACCCGAGTTATGCGGGCGTGGCGCCATTTCATTCACTAGTAGCTCGCCATTACATACAAAAAATTCCACACCGATCACGCCTGTGTAATCGAGCTTTTCAGCAACCATAATCGCCAGCTTTTGTGCCTGATAACTAATGGCATCACTGCCACGTGCGGGTATGATAGAAACATCTAATATACCGTTCAGATGACTATTTTCAGAAGTTGGGAATGTCGCAACATTGCCATGAACATCTCTCGCCAGCACCACAGAAACTTCATAATCGAGCTTGAGCATTTTTTCAAGCACACATTCTTCGCGCTCAAATTGCTTAAATGCTAACTGCGCTTCATGCTGATTTTTAACTCTGGCTTGGCCTTTACCATCGTAACCAAACCGCGCTACTTTTAATATCGCCGGGTAAATATCGCTATCATCGTTAGGTAAATCTTCAACCTCGATGATAACTTCATAAGGTGCAACAGGCAAGCCGGCTTGCTTTAAAAAGTTTTTCTCGCTGACTCTATGCTGTGCAATCGCCACGCTGTAAGCACTTGGTCGCACTGGCGTAGTTTCTGCCAAAAATGAGAGTGAATCGGCAGGCACATTCTCAAACTCGGTAGTTATTGCAGCACAACTAGTCGCTAATGCAACTAATGCAGCTTTGTCATCAAAGGCGGCACAAATGTGCAAATCAGCAATTTTACCTGCAGGACTATTTGCGTCCGGATCCAGCACTGTGACGCGATATCCCATTTCATGCGCCGCGATTACAAAAAACCGACCGAGTTGACCCCCACCCAGCATACCCAACATGGCTGGCGGTAAAATGGCCGAATGGTTTGAACTGTTATGTTCACTATTGCTATTATTCATATCGTTTTAAAATTTACTTTAAAGATTTTGATTGGCGATTAAATACGTCATTATTGCGAATTAAGGTTTGTCTGCCAGCACCATCAACTGCACTTTATCGGCTTGTTTCGCCCGAAACTCAGTTAACTTTTGTGCTAATACCCCATCATTAATGGCTAATATAGAAGCCGCGAACAAGCCGGCGTTCGCCGCGCCAGCTTCACCAATAGCAAAAGTAGCCACAGGGATGCCTTTAGGCATTTGTACAATAGAAAGCAAAGAGTCTTGGCCCTGCAAATGTTTAGAAGGCACTGGCACGCCTAATACGGGCAAAGTTGTTTTAGCTGCAACCATGCCTGGCAAATGCGCTGCGCCACCGGCACCCGCGATAATCACTTGGTAGCCTTTATTAGCAGCAGTTTCAGAAAAGCTAAACATTAAGTCTGGTGTACGATGTGCTGAAACTACGTCCGCAGTATATGGGATATTAAAATCAGCGAGCATTTGCGCAGCCGCTTTCATAGTAGGCCAATCGCTATCTGAGCCCATAATGATGGCGACTAATGGTTGTTTTTCCATTTGCATTCCTTTTATTTTTTATATTTTTAAACTCAAAGCAACACTAAATTGTCTCTATGTATGAGTTCTGACTCTTCTACATAACCCAATATTTTTTCAATCTGCGTGCTTGGTTGACGCATGATGAGCAAAGCTTCAATTGCTGAGTAATTCACCAAGCCGCGAGCGAGTTCTATGCCATCTGCATCACAGCATGCCACTACTTCACCGCGCTCAAAGTTACCTTCAACGGCGATGACGCCAATCGGCAACAAGCTTTTACCATCTTGTTTAATGACTTTAACCGCGCCTGCATCTAAGGTTAGTTTGCCACGAAGCTGAAGATGATCTGCAAGCCATTGCTTACGGGCCGTCGTTTTCATTTCAGTCGTTTTTAGATGCGTGCCAATCACTTCACCGGACGCTAAGCGAACTAAGACATCTTTTTCACGACCTGAGGCAATCACTGTATTGGCGCCACTGCGCGCAGCACGTTTCGCGGCAAGTATTTTAGTTAGCATGCCGCCAGTACCCACATCGCTACCTGCACCGCCAGCCATCTTCTCTAGTGCAACATCACCTGCAGTGGCGTGTTGAATAAACTTAGCATCTTTATCTTTACGTGGATCTGCTGAGTACAGCCCCTGCTGATCCGTCAAAATGACCAAAGCATCAGCTTCTATCAAATTTGCGACCAATGAACCTAAAGTGTCATTATCGCCGAATCGAATTTCATCCGTCACAACGGTGTCATTCTCATTGATAATGGGAATGACTTTTAAATCCAACAACGTGCGTAATGTGCTGCGAGCGTTAAGATAACGTTTTCTATCAGCCAAATCATCGTGTGTGAGCAATACTTGCGCTGTATGCAATTGGTGCTGGCTAAAGCAACTTTCGTACATTTGCACCAAACCCATTTGACCAACCGCTGCAGCAGCTTGCAATTCATTCACTGCTGTTGGTCGTTTTTTCCAACCTAATCGCTGCATGCCTTCAGCCACTGCACCGCTAGAAACCAATACAATTTGCTTACCTTGTTGTACTAGAACTGAAATTTGCGCTGCCCATTCAGCAATCGCAGCTTGGTCCAAACCGTTGCCATTATTGGTCACAAGGCTCGAGCCTACTTTAACTACGATTACTTTGGCATCAAGGACTAAAGATTTCATCTTAAGCTCTAATTAATAGATAATTAATTATCTGAAACTTCATCGTCAGCTTCTTTACTCGCTGAATCACTCGAAACTTTAGCTTTAACTACTGGATTTTTAGCAACTGAACTTTCGTTAATCAAGCCAGTATCTAACAAAGCATCTTCTTCCAAACGTTTGTTTTCCTCAATATGCTGCATGATAGCGTAAGTAAGTTCTTTACAACCAATGCCACTAATGGCTGAAATCGAGAATACACGGCCTTTCCAGCCATAATCTTTAACAAATTGCTTTACGACTTCTTGCGCGTCTGGCAACATGTCGATTTTATTCAACACTAGCCAGCGAGGCTTATCATAAAGCGACTCATCGTATTTTTTAAGCTCTTCAACAATCGCTTTAGCTTCATATACCGGGTCAACAGCTTCATCAAACGGCGCAATATCAACAATATGCAACAATAATGAAGTGCGTTGCAAATGGCGTAAAAACTGATGGCCAAGCCCAGCACCCTCAGCAGCACCTTCAATAATGCCAGGAATATCAGCAATCACAAAGCTACGCTCAGTATCAACCCGCACTACTCCCAAATTAGGGTGCAAAGTGGTAAACGGATAATCAGCTACTTTTGGTTTTGCAGCAGATACAGAACGAATAAATGTCGATTTACCTGCATTAGGCATACCGAGTAAACCAACGTCAGCCAACACTTTCAGTTCTAAATAAAGCTCAATCTCTTCACCTGGATCGCCCTTGGTACATTGGCGTGGCGCACGGTTTAAGCTCGATTTAAAATGCACATTACCCAAGCCACCCTTACCACCTGCAGCCATTTGCGCACGTTGACCATGCTCACTTAAATCCACCAGCAATTGCTCTGTGGCTTTATCTGAAATCACCGTGCCCACTGGCACGCGCAAAATCATATCATCGCCTTTTGCGCCGTAACATTCAGCGCTACGGCCATTTTCGCCGCGTTGTGCCCTAAATGTACGTGTATAGCGATAATCAACTAAAGTATTGATATTGCGATCGGCTTCTATAGTGATAGATCCACCGCGACCGCCATCTCCGCCACTTGGGCCGCCTAACGGCTCATATTTTTCACGGCGAAAAGTAGCGACGCCGTTGCCACCATCACCTGCGTAGATTTTAATCGTTGCTTCGTCTATAAATTTCATAACTACAGTTTACCAAATAAAAAAGCCCCATCAAACGATGAGGCTTTGCATATTGTTAATTGAGCTTACGCAGCAACAATAATGCTTACAGTATGGCGTCTTAACGCACCTTTAATTGCGAAAGCGACTTTACCATCCGCTTTTGCATACAAAGTGTGATCTTTACCCATACCTACGTTTTCACCAGCGTGCATTTTTGTACCGCGCTGACGCACGATAATGCTACCAGCTGTAACAACTGTTTCGCCAAATGCTTTAACACCTAATCGTTGTGCGTGGGAGTCGCGGCCGTTACGTGAACTACCGCCTGCTTTTTTGTGTGCCATTTTTCTCTATTCCTTAAACTTGAGTAACTGTTAATTAGCGCGAGCTAATTAAGCAGCGATTGTTTCAATTTTAATTTCAGTAAAACTTTGGCGATGGCCTTGTGTTTTACGATAATGTTTACGACGACGGAATTTGAAAATCATCACTTTATCGCCACGACCATGTGAAAGCACTGTAGCTTTAACAGTTGCGCCTTTAATGATTGGTGAACCGATGGTTGTTTTTTCACCGTCAGATACCATTAGAATTTGATCTAGCGTAACAGTACCGCCAACTTCAACTTCAAGCTTCTCAACTTTCAATCTCTCGCCTGCAATTACGCGATATTGCTTACCACCAGTTTTGATTACTGCATACATAATTATGCCTTTAACTCATACTTCAGAAGAATCCGGCATTATACGCACTTAATCCGGCAAAGCAAATCATAATCGCAAGCTAATTCAAAAAAGCATTACGATATGTTTGAAAAGCTATTATCTCACTAAATATGAGGATCAAGCTGATGAGATTGAATGCGCTAAAGTTGGCTGTGTTAAAATAATTATTACTCTTTAAGGCTTATTACCGTGACGCCCAGCACCAAGCAATCTAGTACCTCGCAAATCGAGGCAATTCAATCATGTATTACTAACGATATTGTAGCTGTGAATACAGTGATTCAACAGTCTTTGCACTCCGATGTAACACTAGTGAATCAAGTGGCTCATTACATCATCAACAGTGGCGGTAAGCGCTTGCGCCCAATACTGGTGCTGCTTTCAGCAGGTCTATTTGGCACAATTAAACCACAACACCATCAATTAGCCGCAGTGGTAGAGTTTATACACACCGCCACGTTATTACACGATGATGTTGTAGATGAATCATCAAAGCGTCGCGGGCAGAATACAGCCAATGCACTTTTTGGTAACGCTGCCAGTGTGCTAGTTGGCGATTTTGTTTATTCGCGCGCGTTTCAAATGATGGTTGCCGTGCAAAACATGCGTGTGATGGAGGTGTTAAGTAATGCAACCAACGTAATCGCCGAAGGCGAAGTATTGCAGCTACTAAATGTGCATAACGCAGACATTACTGACGAAGCTTATTTGCAAGTGATCCATTATAAAACCGCCAAGCTATTTGAAGCTGCAACACGCTTAGGCGCAATTATCAGCCAAGCAAAGCCAGAAGATGAAGAAGCACTGAGTAAATATGGGATGCATATTGGCACTGCGTTCCAGCTAATTGATGACGTGTTGGATTTAAGCGGCAACGCACTTGAAATTGGCAAAAACTTGGGCGATGATTTAGCAGAAGGCAAGCCTACTCTACCCTTATTATATGCAATGCGAAACGGCAACGCTAACGAGTCGGCTGTCATCAAGCAAGCTATTGAACATGGCGGCCTAGATGACTTGCCTGCTGTATTAAATGCTGTAGAACGTACTGGTGCATTACAACATGTTCGTAAAATAGCTGAGAAAGAGTGTGAATTAGCTTTGGCACAAATCGCACATTTTGTAGATTCGCCTTACAAACGAGCAATGTTTACTTTGGCAGAATTTTCGGTGTCAAGAAGCTACTGAACTGACAAAAACGCTTCGTGTGAACTTACTTAACTAAACTTCCCAGCTTAGTTAAGTACGATTTTTTCGCCACTATCGGCATGATAATAAGTCAAATGCGCACAGTCGCTGGTGCCTGCGGTAAGCGAACCATCAAAAAGTGATTTACCTTCAACATCCACTAACGCGTAGCCGTTGTGATACAAGGTAACCTCTGCGAGCTTTGAATCTACTTTCGAACCCTGACGCATGGCAAAACTAACGCAACTTTCTTCTTCCGCCTCAGAATACACTTCCCAATCGCGACCGCCCGCCAATTGCGACAACCAAGCCGGCAAATCAACTTCAACTCGGCAAATAATAGGCTCATCCCACTCCGGATGATTAACCTCTGTGTGAGTAAGCTCAAATGTGTTTGGCTGATTAATGGTAACTGTCATTCTATTTCCTTCTTGCGTTGTGCCTTCATTATAATATTGATTAGAATATTTGCTTTAATGTTTGTGGCAGCGCATCTAAATTTCAAGAGGCTTAGGTTTTTAATTCAATCAAATTTAGTCGCATTACAACCTAGGTAAGAATCAAGTATCCATCAGTTGCCACAAACAATTAACGGTGCGATGATGCGTTTAGTTTACAGAGTTCGCATTTCAGTATAAAAATAAGTATGATTTTAAGGATAGGTATGTTTAGCGGATTTACTGAAATTTCAAATGTATTGCAGCAAAATAGCACCATTTTCATTACGGTTTCGGTTGTTTTAGGCTTAATGGTCGGTAGCTTTTTGAATGTTGTAATTTATCGTTTACCTAAAATGATGGAACGTGAATGGCATAGTAACTGCCTTGAGCTACAAGGTAAGGAATTACCAGAAACCACCAAATATACGCTTGCAATTCCGCGCTCGGCCTGTCCAACATGCGGCCATATGATTACCGCTATAGAAAACATCCCTGTCATTAGCTATATGCTTTTAAAAGGTAAATGTAGCGGCTGCAAAGCCGCTATTAGTATGCGCTACCCACTGATTGAAGCGCTTACAGGCATTGCGATTGGCTTGGTTAGCTGGAAGTTTGGTTATACCAGCACGACATTTTTTGCTTGGATATTTACGTTTGCGCTTATCACACTCACTTTTATTGATTTTGACACACAGTTGTTACCCGATGATATAACCTTGCCATTGTTATGGCTGGGGCTAATATTTAATCTGAACAACGGCTTTACTGACATTAAATCAGCGGTCATCGGCGCTGTTGCAGGCTACCTTATATTATGGTCGATCTACTGGTTATTTAAATTGATCAGGGGCAAGGAGGGAATGGGTTATGGTGACTTTAAATTACTAGCAGCAATCGGTGCTTGGTTTGGCTGGCAATTGCTAGCTACTGTCATTTTATTATCATCAGTATTGGGCGCGGTAATTGGCATAAGCTTAATCGTATTTGCAAATCGTGGTCGCGAAGTACCGATGCCGTTCGGGCCATTTTTAGCAATAGCAGGTATAGCAGCATTATTTTCAGGACCGCAACTCGCCAGCTATATTGGTGACTTTATCCTCAAGCTGTTTATCTAACTTACCTCTTTTAACATTCAAAATGTTCATCATTGCATTAACAGGCGGTATAGGTTCAGGCAAAAGTGAAGCCGCTAAGCAATTTGCATTGCTGGGTGTGCCAATTGTAGATGCTGACGTGATTGCACATGAACTCACTGCTATCGGCCAGCCGATACTTGCTGATATTAGCCGTATTTTTGGCGCCTATTTCATCACGCATGAAGGCGCACTAGACCGTGCAAAACTCCGTGCACATGTGTTTGCAAATTTAAATGAGCGACTCAAGCTAGAAGCATTATTGCACCCTGCAATTCACGACCGCGCTTTGCAGCAACTTGCTGAAAATGAAGCTAAATTTCATCCCGCGTATCAAATACTAGTCATGCCACTATTATTTGAAAACAATCGTTACGATGGCGTTGCAGACAAAACATTGGTGATAGATTGCGATGAAAATTTGCAAATGGAGCGCGCAATGGTGCGTAGCAATATGTCAGAAAAAGAAGTAAAGGCGATGATGGCAGCACAGGTTTCACGGGCAACGCGTCTTGAGTGTGCCGACGAAGTCATTGAAAATGATGGAACCCTCGCGGATTTAACAGAAAAAGTTGTATCAATACATAAAAAGTTCATTAAAACTTGCATAGTTAGCAAATAACTTTGATAATTCAGTTCAACTTTAATTCACCTCCAAATAAATGATAAATACGGTGCTTTTGGCTAATCATTGAATGAACCATGCCTAGCTACGACTATCCATTCAACGAGCGTATACGCACATTACTGCGCGTTGAGGATTTGTTTGCCAAAGTTTTATACAATTTAGAAGCTGGACACGAATATCATCATCACTGTGCCTTACTCACACTGCTACAAATCTTGGATGTCGTTGACCGTGCAGAACTGAAATTAGATTTATTGCAAGAGTTAGAACGCCAAAAAACAACGATGAGCCTGCTGATAGGTAACCCGGCCATTGCGGCGAATACATTGGAAACTATTCTTAAAGATATTGATATTGCTTCAAATGCATTGCGTGCCGAAGCCACTAAGCTTGGTCAAAGCTTACGTGCAAACGAATGGTTAATGAGCATCAAACAGCGGGCAGGTATTCCAGGTGGCGTATGCGAATTTGACGTGCCTTCATACCATTATTGGCTTGGGCTTGGTGAAGCAAGGCGTAGGCAAGATTTTGAATCTTGGCTCAAGCCGCTATTGCCGATGCAGCAAGCTATTGTGATTATTTTACATATTTTACGCGGTAGCGGCGCTACTACGAAACTAGTGGCCAATAATGGGGCTTATCAACAAATGCTTGGTGGTGCTAAACCCGCGCAAATGTTGCGAATTGAAGTGGCCGATGATGTGGCTTGCTTTCCTGAAGTAAGTGCCAATAAATATGCGATTAACATTCGATTTAATACACTTGAATGCTCACAAAAACCGCAAAAATATGAAGAAGATGTTAAGTTCTCACTCACCCTGTGCAACTTATAATAGTTAATACAATCTAAAAACTTGTTTTAGTATTTAGCTTCGCCTTCTCTCCTAACTAAATAATTATATTAATATACATCTTATGGTTACCACTAAAAAACGCTTAGTTCCTTGCCCTAACTGCAATAATTTATCTGAATTTTCACCTAGCAACCCCTTTAGGCCCTTTTGTAGCGAGCGTTGCAAACTCATCGACTTAGGCTTATGGGCCAGTGAGCAATATGCGATTCCAGAAACCATTAAGCTTGATGAGTTTTCTGAGCATTTTCCTGACCAATTGCAAAACTGATATCGCAGCAAACTTGATTAGCCTAACGAAAATTAATCTGGAAAAAATTACGATGCAGAACTTTTTACACCAACAATATTTTCACAATGCCTTATTTTTACTGTTAGCTTTTGGTTGCACTTACGCCATCACTGCGAATGCTGTAGCAAACGAAAACACTGTAACGATAAAAGATGCTTGGGTACGCCCTACCAACCCAGGACAAGAAGTAGGCGCAGCCTACATGACCTTTTTAAGCGCACAGGATACTGCACTCATCAGCGTAGAAAGTGATGTCACTAAAAG
>CAINWC010000351.1 GCA_903854305.1 uncultured Pseudomonadota bacterium
AAACAAAGGCTGCTGGAAAATGATCTGAAGCATATTGGTAAAGTGCAGCCTGACAATATATTGCCGCCGATTTACGGCCCAATTTGGGGCTATCGCCATAAAGCCCGCTTAAGCGTGAAGTATGTGGATAAAAAGCAGCGCGTGTTAGTTGGCTTTAACGAAAAAGCCACACGTTATGTGGCTGATATGAATAGTTGTGAAGTATTAGTGCCAGAGGTATCCGCTTTAATCGAGCCGCTGCAAGGCATGATTGTACAACTCAGCATAAGAGATAAGCTCCCGCAAATTGAGCTTGCTGTGGGTGAAGCTCAATCAAGTAATGAAGGCAAGTCCGTTATCGTCCTGATTTTCCGTATTATGGCACCGCTGAACATTGAGGATGAAGCACATTTAAAAGCCTTTGCAGATGCACATGCAGTGCAGATTTGGACACAAACCAAAGGGCCAGATACCATCAAGCCGTTTTATCCACTAGGTTCTGCAGAAGCAGCATTACCCGAATTGAAGTACAGCTTGCCAGAATTTGGTTTAATCTATCCTTTCAAACCCAATGAATTTACGCAGGTTAACCCCCAAATCAACCAAGTGATGATTCGCCGTGCGATGCAGTTACTTAGTCCGCAAGCGAATGAAAAGATTGCCGATTTCTTTTGTGGTATCGGCAACTTTACTTTGCCAATTGCCCGTAGTGGCGCACAAGTGCTGGGTCTAGAAGGTTTGGCTAACTTGGTCGATCGTGCCAACGAAAGTGCCGCGCTTAACAAGATTAGCAATACTCAGTTTGGCGTTGCGGATTTATTCAAAATGACACCGGAGTCACTCACTAATTTAGGCCGTTTTGATAAATGGCTGGTAGACCCGCCACGTGATGGCGCCTTTGAGTTGATTAAGTCTTTGGATGATAGTAACAGTCCGCAAAGGATCGTTTACGTGTCATGCAACCCTGCGACCTTGGCGCGAGATGCAGGGGTATTGGTGAACGAAAAGGGCTATATACTTAAAGCGGCAGGTGTCATCAATATGTTTCCACACACCTCGCATGTAGAGTCTATTGCTTTGTTTGAGCGAATCATTTAAACAGCTAACTCATTGTTGATGTTGAGTGTTGAATGTTGAATGGGTTAAGTTTGCATCATAAAAATTAATGTTGTAAAAAAACAACGCCAATATACTTTTATGTGTCTAGTTGATACATGTCAAATAGCTTGATCTTCCATGCTTGTAGTATCTCTTCATCAATTTAGTTTGTGTTTATTTCTTATGTGGAGAGTTTGAAAATGAAAAAATCGTTATTGGTATTAGCCTTAGCAGCAGCTATTGCACCATCTTTTGCTATGGCAGAAGCTGGTGATATTGTAGTGCGTTTACGTGCTACGCATGTTTCACCTGATGTTAGTAGTAATTTGGGCGCGCAAACGAGTGCGGCTTATGGAGCTGGAATTGCGACAGCACTTTATGGTAATACTGGCGCTGAATTACAAGTAGATAGTAATACAATTCCTGAAATTGACTTTTCTTACTACATTACTAAAAACATCGCTGCAGAGTTGATTTTGGCTTTGGGTACACGTCATGATGTAAACACTTCTAGCGCTGGTGCTGCATTGACCTCACGTAGTTTAGGAAGTGTTAATTTACTGCCACCTACATTGACTGGTCAATGGCACTTTATGCCAGATCAAACTTTTGATCCGTATGTCGGTGCTGGTCTTGCTTACGTCCGTGCGATGGATAATGGTTTGACAGCACAGACTACAGTAGGCCCTGCTCCAATTCGCATTGACAGAAATAGCTTTGGCACTGTACTTCAAGCAGGTTTTGACGTAAACCTTCAAGACAAATGGTTGGTTAACTTTGATGTGAAAAAAATATTTTTTGGTACGGATGTTGAGTTGAACACTGGCGATGCTTTTGGTACTGCTGCTGGCTTCAAGAAAATTGACAGCCTTGATATCGATCCATGGGTTGTCAGTGTTGGCTTCGGTAAGAAGTTCTAATGCATTGCATTTAAATGATTCTAAAATTTAAAACTGATGCGTTAAATTAATAAGATTTCCTGGTTCCACCTTTACCTCTGTTGTTTATTCAGCAGAGGTTTTTTTTATGGATTTTTTGTAGACTGAATAAAAATAAAAGAGGATGCGCGCAGACTTCAGCGCCGATGGTGTTTTGTGGGCGCGACGCATCGCCGCTCCCACAAAAGATGATAGAATTTTATTGGTTGGATTAGATGATTTTAGAAAAACGCGCTCTATTGCGGTCTGTTTGCAAATAACGATCAAACAGCATCGCCACTGCACGTACAAAGAACCAGCCAGTATCAGTGACTTGTATACCATTATCATCTAATACCACCATGCCTGTGTCTTCAAGCGCTTTTAGGGCTTCAAGTTCAGACGCAAAGTAAGTTTTGAAATCAATTAAATAGGCCAAATTAATGGATTCATATTGCAACTCACCCTGACACATCAACGCCATAATCACTGCACGGCGCACTAAGTCATCGCGTGATAGTGCCAAGCCACGTACTACTGGAAAGCGGCCTTGGTTCAGGTAGTCATAATAGTCTTCTATGGTTTTAGCATTCTGACTGTAAGTGGCACCTACACGGCCGATTGCTGAAACGCCTAAGCTAATTAAATCGCAATCAGGCTGTGTACTGTACCCTTGAAAATTTCTATGTAGCCTGCCTTGGCGCTTAGCAATGGCTAATGCATCGTCTGGCAGGGCAAAGTGATCCATACCAACATAGACATAGCCTGCGTTTAGAAATGCTGTTAATGCATCCGCTAACATGGCTATTTTAGCCTGTGCTGCTGGTAGTTCGTACTCACTAATGCGGCGTTGCGGTTTAAACCGCTCTGGCAAATGTGCGTAAGCGTAAAGCGCTATTCTGTTTGGTCTAAGCTCAACAATCTGCGCTAATGTACGTGAAAATGACTCAGGTGTTTGCTTAGGCAAGCCATAGATTAAATCGACATTGACTGATTCAAACTTGAGTCTACGTGCCGTTTCAACCAATGAAAACACTTGTTCTGCAGGTTGAATGCGATGCACCGCTTTTTGAACTTCTTCATCAAAGTCTTGCACGCCAAAACTTAAGCGATTAAAACCTAATGCAGATAAATGTTCCAGGCGTTCATCGTTTACTGTGCGCGGGTCTACTTCAATTGAATACTCACCGCCTGGCGCCAACACAAAGCTACGCTTAATCATGGACATGAGTTCTGATAACTCATCATCAGAGAAAAAGGTAGGTGAACCACCGCCTAAATGCAACTGAGAAATAGTTTGCCCAGCACCCAAGTGTGCTACATGCAAATCAATTTCACGACTCAGGTAGCCCAAATATTCTGCACTACGTTCATGATGTTTGGTGACAATTTTATTGCAGGCGCAGAAAAAGCATAGCGATTCACAAAATGGAATATGCACATAAATTGATAATGGTAATCCTGAGCCGAGAACTCGCCGTTGCTCTAAGGCTTGTTTATAAGCGTCTTCAGTAAAAGCTTCTACGAAACGATCTGCAGTTGGATAAGACGTATAGCGCGGCCCTGAAACATCAAACTTCTGCAACATTTCAGTTGTTACGCCCGGCATGATGAACGTGGCGCTTTCAGTTGATAATTGTGCAGTGTTATTGACGGTCATATATTACTCCTAGAATATTTTGAGACTTTGCCAGTTTTAGCCGTAATTGGCTTTGATGCAAGTCAAACGATGGTTAAGTATCAAACGATTGTTAAGCGATGACATCATTATCTTTACGTTAAGTTTTTACAAAAATTAGTAATCCTGGTGGCATTCTCTAGCTTCAATGCTGCTAAAGCGGTATGCTTTGGGTTGGCTATGAAATTTGAATAAAATGAATCCAGAAAATATTACAGAAACCATTAAAGTTGCTTGTTCAAGCTGCAATTTGCGTGAGCTTTGCATGCCAATCGGCTTTAATCAAGAAGACATACAAAAGCTGGATGCCGTGGTTGCAACACGCCGTAGAGTCAAACAGGGTGACAATCTTTTCAGTAATGGCGATTCATTTACCTCTTTATTTGCCATTCGCACCGGTTTCTTTAAAACCTGCGTTTCAACTGCCGATGGCCGCGAGCAAGTCACGGGCTTTCAAATGGCCGGTGAAATTATCGGCTTGGATGGCATTGTGAGTGACTACCATAGTTGTAACGCTGTTGCGCTTGAAGATGCAGAAGTGTGTGTGATGCCCTTTGCTAATGTTGAAGACTTATCTCGTGAGTTTCCTCAATTGCAACGCCATGTACATAAAATCATGAGCCGTGAAATTGTTCGTGAAAATAGTGTGATGATGCTGTTAGGCAATATGCGCGCAGAAGAGCGGCTTGCTGCATTTTTGCTAAACTTAGTGCAGCGCCTACATGCGCGCGGATTTTCTCAATCTGAGTTGACGCTTAGAATGTCCCGCGAGGAAATTGGTAGCTATCTGGGCATGAAGCTTGAAACCGTGAGTCGTGCTTTTTCAAAATTCAGTGATGAAGGTATCATTGAAGTGAAACAGCGCTATGTGCGTATTATTGAACCTGATGCGTTGAAGAAAATCTTTGATCCTCAGACTTGCACTTAACGCCTTATAACTGATTATTAGTGAAATTTTGATTTAAAGTAGTAAAACATTGAGTTGTTAGCCATCGTATGACATTAGAAAACTTCCTCACAGTCACTGATCATAACCGCGATGTCAGCGGCATGAAGTATGTCTATCCTGTAGTTTCTCGCCGCGCTGGTGGTGTTTCAATCGGCATTAATCTCAACATCAATAATGCTTGTAACTGGCGCTGCGTATATTGCCAAGTGCCTAATCTTATACGCGGTACACCACCACCTATTGAGCTTGAAGTGCTAGCGCGTGAATTACGGTCTTTTTTGACGTATGCGCTGCATGGTGATTTTATGGAACGTTATGTCGCAGAAGGTGATAGGCATCTGAAAGACGTTGCATTTTCTGGCAATGGTGAGCCCACGAGTGCTAAAGAGTTTCCGGAAGTGTTGATGTTGGTTGAAAAAGTGTTACGTGAGTTTGGATTACTGGGGGATTTAAATGGTGAGCGCCACGTTAACCCCATCAAAGTTCGTTTGATTACCAATGGTAGTTTGATGGATAAGCAAACTGTGCTGGATAGCATCAGCCATTTAGCTCAATGTAACGGTGAGGTTTGGTTTAAGCTGGATGCAGGTACTAAAGAGGGGATTGCACGCATCAATGATGTGAATATCAATCCTCAAAGTCACATTGAACGACTTAAACATTGTGCGGAAATTTGCCCTACTTTTATACAAACCTGTATGTTCGCGATGGATGGTGAACCACCGCAGGAAGACGATATTGCTGCATATCTAGCGTTGATTAGTCAGGTTAAGTCAGTGGTTCAAGGTGTGCATTTGTACGGCTTAGCACGACCATCTTATCAGGCAGAAGCACCAAGGCTTAGCCGTTTGTCTTCTGAATGGCTTGAAACCGTGGCGCAACGGATACGCGCACTTGGCTTGACTGTGTTCGTCAGTCCTTAGCGAGCATCTGCCAGAAAACCTGCAACTGCACGCTTAAACGGTGCGATACGATTACCGATTCTTAAAGCGCTGGTACGTAAAAATCTGGCCGGCGGACTATCGCTACCATAAATTTTTGCAATAGCATGCGTAGCCATAAATAATGGGCGCGTATTGCGACGATGCGCTTGTTCATAGCGTAGTAGCAAGCTGGTAGAAGCAATATCTTTACCAGAGGCTAACGCGGCTTTTATTTCAGCAGATAAAGTTGCGATGCCTTTTAAACCAAAATTAAAGCCATGTGCGGTGACTGGATGCATGCCAACTGCAGCATCGCCCACCAATGCAAACCGTTGGCCTACTAAGCGTTTTGCATACACCGTGACCAATGGGTAAGCATGGCGGGTGGAGGCTAAGCGCATCGTTCCAAGCCGATGTTTGAATCGCGCTGAAACCTCATGATTAAAATCATCTTCGCTTAATGTCATTAAATGATTCATTTCATCTGGCGGTAGCGTAATTACTACCGACGAGCGTAAACCATTCATGGGTAACAATGCTAATGTTTGACCATAATCAAACCATTCCCATGCGGTATGTTGATGCGAAACGGGGTGTTCCATCACACACACCATCATGGTTTTGCCAAAATCATGCATATCTGCGGCAATGCCCATGGCACGACGCGTTTCTGAGAATCGACTGTCTGCACCAATCAATAATTTGGTTTTAATACTTTCACCATTGGCAAACGTTAGTTGGATGCCGTTAGTATCCGCTTGAATACTGGTCACTTGCGCTTCCGTCTTAAGTGTAATGGCTGGTGATGACATTACAGCATCATACGCAGCTTTACGAATAAGGTGGTTGGCTACCAGATAGCCAAGCTCGCTATGTTGCGTATCGCTATGACCAATATTTAATGATAAAAGTGAAGATCCATTAAAGACGCGCGCATCTCGCAAAGGAGAGATCGCTTTCGCCTCGATACGCTCCCACAAACCCAGTTGGCGCATTAGTTGTGCAGAATGGTGTGTGAGCGCAATCTCACGACCATCAAAAGCAGGAGAGGATAATGAATCTTCAGTTTGACGTTCGACTATAACAATGTTTAAACCAGACTCAGCAAGCGATTTAGCAAAGCATAAACCTGCCGGCCCTGCGCCAATGATTGCGATATCAACTTCTGTAGACATGGCTTAATTGACGCTATTGTTCAGCAGGTTTGTATTCTATAGGCTTAATGCCAGTAGCCGCATTATTACGAGCTTGTATTGCCGGCGCCATAGCATCACGTTGTGCGTTGAGTGTTTTATTAATTTCCATGCCCTTACGATAATAATCGTCAATCACAGGGTCTGGTCTGCTAATCGCGATGTATAAGGTGATAAAAGAGGCAATCACGACAATCAATGGACCTGAAATGACTAACCAAGCATGTCCAAAATGCCACCATGGTTTTAAATCTAGCGTTTCCATTATGAACTCCTTAAGTTAAGTCTGTGTTGCGGTTGTGACAGGCGTTGTTATTTAAGCGCGAGCTTGTTTTGGTAGCCGTTAATCTTTGTGCTACGGTTATCTGGGTACCACGTTATCTAGGTGCCAGAGGTTATCTAGGTACCAGGAACACCGACTTTTCAGTCACAATCTCTTTGCTTTCAATCGCTTGAATTTCAAACTGAATTTTATGCGAACCAGATTCAAGTGTGCCATCCGGGATTTTTAAATCCACAATAAGCCAACGCGATTCAGCAGGATTGACCGTAATGGTTTTATTGTGATCTTTATGCTCCGATTCCTCACTCTCTGTAACGGCTTCTGATTCTATTTCTAAGTCTTTAATCCCGCTGACATTGAGCTTGTAGTGTTGGACAGATTCGGTGCCATTCATAATTTGCAGACGATAAACATTCTCGAGTTTCCCGTCATCGGATAAGCGTGCCATCACGCCGCGATCACGGACTACATCCACCCTAAAGTGCGTTCTAAACCATAAGCTTGTCATTAACGCGATGATAATTAAACCCAGAATGGAAGCGTAGATTAAGACACGTGGCCTTAAAATACGTCGTATCATTTCCTTATGTGTCCATTTGTTAGTGATGGCATGTTGCGTAGAATATTTGATTAAGCCGCGTTCATAACCCATTTTATCCATTACGGTATCGCAGACATCGGCGCAAGCGCCGCAACCGATGCACTCATATTGCAAGCCTTTGCGAATATCAATACCCGTCGGGCATACCTGCACACACAAGCTGCAATCAATACAGGCGCCTAATTCTTTACTATTTACTTCTACTTTACGTGATCGGCCGCCACGTGGTTCGCCACGTTCTTCGTCGTAAGTAACGATTAAAGTGTCATCATCAAACATCGCGCTTTGGAAGCGTGCATAAGGACACATGTATTTACACACCTGCTCGCGCATAAAACCAGCATTGCCATAGGTGGCAAAGCCATAAAAACACACCCAGAATATCTCCCAAGGGCTGACATTTACATGAATAAACTCGTTTAGTAATTCTCTAATTGGCGTGAAATAGCCTACAAAGGTAAAGCCAGTCCACAACGCGAAAACAATCCAAATAAAGTGTTTTGCACCTTTTCTGGCCAGTTTTTTAGCAGACATCGTTGAAGCATCAAACCTCATCCGTGTCGCGCGATCGCCTTCAATTTTTCGCTCTATCCAGAGGAAAATTTCAGTGTAAACGGTTTGAGGGCAGGCATATCCACACCACAATCGACCCGCGATTGCGGTAAAGAGAAAGAGTGACAGCGCCGAAAT
The DNA here is from genome assembly GCA_903854305.1 of uncultured Pseudomonadota bacterium. GTDB lineage: Bacteria > Pseudomonadota > Gammaproteobacteria > Burkholderiales > Methylophilaceae > Methylotenera. Next base: position 8,312 of record CAINWC010000351.1, read on the forward strand.
AATCAGAATCGCTGTCAGGTAGATCAAGTCTTGCGGGTATAGCACCAAGTTAAAAATATAAAAGCGTTTAGCATCTAGATCAAATAACAAGGCTTGGCGCTGGCCCCATTCTAACCATGGCACGCCGTAAAAGAACAACTGGGTCAGCCAAATCATGACCCAGCGCCATTTGGTAAAGAACCCTGAAACGCTGCGTGGATAAATCTTATCCTGCGCTTCATACAGCGAAATAACGACCTCGTTTAGAGGGATTGTTTTTTCAGCTTTAGCCGCTGTTTTAGCGACGGGTTCTTCGTTCATGCATCCAACTTTCTTTTAATGACTATTTACTTTCTAAACTTAATTACTTACCAGACTTATTAGATAAGCCCCAAACATAGGCTGCTAGTACATGTATTTGCGCTGGCGAAAATTTACCTTGTTGCGCTGGCATTTGGTTTATTTTACCCTCATTGATACGTTTGATAATGTTAACTTCACCAGCACCATGCAGCCAAATATTATCAGTGAGATTAGGTGAACCTATGTCAGTATTACCCTTGCCTTCTGGGCCATGACATGCTGCACATGCGGCAAATTTTTCTTCACCCAATTTAGCTCGCGCTGCATCATGTTTGCTACCAGAAAGACTCAACACGTAGTTAGCCACGTTTTTAACATCATCTTCAGTACCTACAACAGCAGCCATAGGTGGCATCATACCGATACGACCGCCAGTGATGGTTTCCTCGATTTTTTCAGGGCTACCGCCATGCAACCAGTCGTGGTCGGTCAAGTTAGGAAAGCCGCGGCTACCTTTTGCATCTGAACCGTGACATTGTGAGCAATTGTTCATAAATAAACGCTCACCAATGGCTTTAGCTTCTTTATTGTTAGCCAGCTCTTCAGTTGGCATTGCTGCAAATCTAGAATAAAGCGGCTCTAATGCTTTGTTAGCGTCTGCCATTTCTTTATCATATTGATTTGCTTGTGTCCAACCCAGTTTACCTGCGTAACTGCCCAAACCTGGATAAGCAGCCAAATAGAACAATGCAAAGATGATGGTGATGATGAACATCCAAACCCACCAACGTGGTAGGGGGTTGTTCATCTCGCGGATGTCTTCATCCCACACATGACCGCTCGTGTTGTCGCTGTTAGGGCTTGCTATTTTCACTTTGCTTGTTAGCCATAGCAGCAAAGCACAGCCAAAAATACCAAGCAAGGAGATGGCTGTAATGAAAACTGGCCAAAAATTACTCGTAAAATCACTCATTTTATTTTTCCTTA
>CAINWC010000352.1 GCA_903854305.1 uncultured Pseudomonadota bacterium
AAAGAATCCACCACTCGCACCCGTGCTATCTAGCGTGGCTAATTGCACACTGGTTTTGCCGCCATCAGCGACTTCCATCGGCGCATTTGCACCGCCAAGCGCAGTTTTTACCCAGCCAGGATGCGCTGAGTTGACTTTGATGTTGGTGTCGCGCAATTCATGCGCATCTAAATTAGTTTGTTTTGGATTTTTTTCAACCGTGATTTGATTGTTACTAGCCTGGCTCATACTGTATTCTTTAAAAGAGAGTGAATCACTATTTTATCGCATCACGGTCGAATTGATGTGATGGATATGCTTACAGTAGTAAAATATGTTTTTTCATGTGGTAAGCACCTTAAATATGCGCATTAGTTTAGAAGAGGCCGCAGCTAGGCTTAAACGCGGCGAAGTCGTTGCGATTCCGACTGAGACAGTATACGGCTTAGCTGCGGACGCAAGCAATGACGAGGCGTTGCAGAAGATATTTACCACCAAACAACGTCCTGCTGACCATCCGCTGATTGTGCATATTGCGGATATTAACCAAGTGAGCAATTGGGCGGCGGCATTTCCTGACATTGCAGTGAAGCTGGCTAAAGCCTTTTGGCCTGGTGCGCTGACCTTAGTGTTGCCGGCAAAAGCGCATGTATCACGTATCGTGCGTGGCAATGAACCTACTATTGCCCTACGCGTGCCAAACCATCCCACTGCGCTTGCGCTGCTTAAATTGAGCGGCTTAAGCGTTGCCGCGCCATCTGCCAATCTATTTACCCAACTAAGCCCAACAACAGCTGAACATGTAGAAGCAGGTTTAGGCGCGACAATGCCCGTGTTAGATGGCGGTGCTTGCACTGTTGGCATTGAATCGACGATTGTGAGTGTGGCTGAAAATGGTCAGTGGCAGTTGTTGCGTCCAGGCATGATTAGCGAAACCGATATTGCGCAGGTTGCAGAGCAACCTCAACAAGTTAAAAAATCACTTTCTTCAGGTATGGTTGAGATACGAACACCCAAGGCCCCCGGTCAACATGCACTTCATTATTCGCCACGTACACCGCTGATGCTGTTTAAAGATAAAGCCACACTCATTCAAGCCTGCGATGCTTTAACGCAAGCCAGTTTAAAATGCGTGGCATTGTTAATTGGTGAAGGTAACGCACCCGCTTGCACCGTGATACGATTATCAAGTCAGCCTGCCGAAGTCGCAGAGCAGTTGTACAGCACCTTACATCATTTGGATGCGTTAAAAGTAGATCGCTTATTGCTTGAGTTACCGCCTAATACGCCAGCGTGGGCGGCAGTATTAGATCGATTGAGCCGCGCTGGTGGTGGCATTAATCACTAAAAAGCTACTGGTTAAAATCGCCAGGACTCGGCATTGTATTCCTAAAATCATTAGGCATTGCAACCTCTGGCATTCCCGCGCCGGGCATCTTACCGCCTAGCATTTCTACACCGGGCATTTTACCGCTAGGTATTTTTCCTCCCGACATATTTCCTGGCACAATACCACCAAGCATTTTGCCGCCTAACTCTGCGTTTAGTCGGTTTAGTGTTTCTTGTTGTAATGAATCCAGCACGTTATCGTACCCTCCGTTAAAAAACACATCAGGAATCTGATTCAATAAACCAAACTGCTGCGCACCTTGCTGTATATTTTCAGGAGAAAATGCAGCTTGATTTGGCATCACCTCTACCCGTTTGCCTTGGTTATTTTCAATGTAGGTAGCTCCATGATAAACCTTGTTGTAGGTTCCAGCGGCAGCATCCTGCTTATCGACATCAAGCACGGTAAGTTCGAAGTCTGTGCCTCTAATACCAATAGTAGCGGTTGGTGTTTTAAATTGGCTCTGTTCTCGTTAAGTGTTGATAGTTGTGTCAATACCTTGATTTAATTGAGTTTTTATGCTTTAATAGTATAAAACAATAAAGCAGGTTCGGCATGAAAATAAAGCAATTACTCACCCAAGTTTCAAAACTCTCTGCAAATGATGTGTTGGTTTTAAAAGATGCGCTAAAACGTCGTGAAAACCAAGTTGAAAGCAGTATTGTTTTAGAATCAAAAACTCACGATATTGTTTCTTGCCCACATTGCAATTCAACTTCAATTGTAGGATTTGGTAGTAAAGATGGTAGAAAGAGATTTAAGTGTAAATCGTGTAGTAAAACCTTTAACTCATTAACCAATAGCCCACTTGCAAGGCTTCGCAAGCTTGATAAACACATAGCTAATGCTAACTGTATGCTTGGTGGTGTTTCAATCAGGAAAACAGCAGAATTGATTAATGTTTCTCCATCAACTGCTTTTAGATGGAGACATAAGTTCTTATCTAAGATTGAGACTATGAACCCTACGGAACTAGCAGGGATTGTAGAAGCTGATGAAACTTACTTTAAAGAGAGTTTTAAGGGTAAGAAAGGTGGTGAATAAGCACTTGGTAGAAAGCCTAAAACTCGTGGCACTCCTGCAACACATCGTGGACTATCAAAAGAACAAATTCCAGTGCTTGTAGTTCGTGATAGAACTAACGGCAAAACCCTAACGGCAATTATTCCATCAACTAGTGCTAATGATTTAGCCAAAGTAATTAAGCCTGTATTAACAGAAGATGCTGAATTAATATCTGATAGTGCAGGAACTTACAGAAAGATGGCAAAGCAATATAATATTTCGCTTCGTATGGTTCCAAGAAATAAAACACATAAGACTTCTGGAAGTCTACACATTAATAATGTAAATGCTTATGACAGCAGATTAAAATCTTGGATGTTTCCGTTTAAGGGAGTTGCTACCAAGTATTTATCTAATTATTTAGGATGGCATAGATTACTTGATGGCAAAAAGATTAATGCTAGGAAGTTTTTAGCATTAGCTATTGGGTGAATGTATTGGATTAAAGATTTAATATAGTTTTGATTTAGCCACTTTTTCAAGTGGCTTTTTTATTGCAATCAATATTCCAGACGAATGGATCTT
>CAINWC010000353.1 GCA_903854305.1 uncultured Pseudomonadota bacterium
AGTGATGTATCTTTAACATCAGAAGCTTTTTCACCGAAAATTGCGCGTAAAAGTTTTTCTTCAGGTGTTAGTTGAGTTTCACCTTTAGGCGTTACTTTACCAACCAACACATCACCAGCTTCAACTTCAGCACCAATGTAGATAATACCAATTTCGTCTAAACGGCTTAACATGCGCTCGCTAAGATTAGAAATATCCTGCGTAATTTCTTCAGTACCAAGCTTGGTATCACGTGCAACCACTGAAAGCTCTTCAATATGAATCGAAGTGTAGCGATCATCAGCCACTACGCGCTCTGAGATTAAGATCGAGTCTTCATAGTTATAACCGTTCCAAGGCATAAAGCCTACCAACATATTTTGACCAAGCGCCAATTCGCCCATGTCTGTTGATGCACCATCGGCAATCACATCACCACGCGCCAATTTATCGCCTACGCGAACCAATGGACGTTGGTTAATATTAGTGTTTTGGTTAGAACGTGTATAGTTAGTGAGATTGCAAATATCAACACCGACTTCACCTGCTTGCGCTTCATCATCGTTTACGCGGACTACGATACGACCTGAGTCTACGTAATCAACACGTCCGCCACGGCGAGCTTGTACAGTTGTACCAGAGTCGACTGCTACAGTACGCTCAATACCAGTACCAACCACGGCTTTTTCAGCACGTAGACACGGTACAGCTTGACGCTGCATGTTGGCACCCATCAATGCGCGGTTCGCATCATCGTGTTCCAGGAATGGAATCAATGAAGCAGCCACAGATACAATTTGGCCTGGTGCAACGTCCATATATTGGACGCGCTCAGGTTGCGTCATTGTAAATTCATTGTGATGACGTGATGAGATCAAGTCTTCAACGAACATATTTTTCGCATCTAAGTCCGTGTTTGCTTGCGCAATCATGTACTGACTTTCTTCAATCGCTGATAGATAGTCAATCGTGTCAGATACTTTATTGCCTTCAACGCGACGATACGGTGTTTCTAAGAAACCATATTCATTGGTACGCGCATACAGTGCTAACGAGTTAATCAAACCAATGTTTGGACCTTCAGGCGTCTCAATTGGACACATACGGCCGTAATGGGTTGAGTGAACGTCACGCACTTCAAAACCTGCACGCTCACGCGTTAAACCACCTGGACCTAATGCTGAAATACGGCGTTTATGCGTAATTTCTGACAATGGATTGGTTTGATCCATAAACTGTGACAATTGACTTGAGCCAAAGAATTCACGGATTGCGCTAGATACGGGCTTAGCATTAATCAAATCATGTGGCATCAAGTTATCAGATTCAGCTTGCGACAAACGCTCTTTAACAGCGCGCTCAACACGGACTAAACCAGTACGGAATTGATTCTCTGCCAACTCACCCACAGAACGAATACGACGATTGCCCAAGTGATCAATATCATCGATTTCACCACGGCCGTTACGTAATTCCAATAGCACACCAACAACGGCAAGAATGTCGTCATTAGAAAGAATATAAGCACCTTCAGCTCCGCGTGGACCCGCGGTTTCGTAGAATTTACGAATCCAGTTTGATTGACGCTCTTCCGCCTTTTCAGGGAATGCACGACGGTTAAACTTCATACGTCCAACGCGTGACAAATCATAGCGATCTTCATTGAAGAACAAGCCATTGAATAAGGCCTCAACTGAATCTTCTGTTGGTGGCTCACCAGGACGCATCATGCGGTAGATAGCAACACGAGCACTATATTGATCCGGGATTTCATCAATACGTAATGTTTGAGAAATATAATCGCCGTGATCTAAATCATTAGAATAGAGCGTGCTTATTTGATTAACATTTGCATCAATTAATTTTTCTAGCAATGACTCGGTAATTTCATCATTGGCATTAGCAACAACTTCGCCAGTTTCTTTATCAACAATGTTATTAGCAATAGCGCGACCAAGAATAAAGTCTTGGGGCACGACAATTTTGCTCACGCCAGCTTTTTCCATATCACGGATATGTTTTACTGTGATACGTTTATCTTTTGCAACCAATACTTCACCATCTTTAGCAACGATGTCAAATTTAGCCACTTCACCGCGTAAACGCTCAGGTACGATCGTAAATTCAATACCAGCTTTACTGATGTTGAATGTATCAAAATCAAAGAACGTGTTAATGATTTGCTCAGGCGTGTAACCAAGCGCTTTAAGCAAAATGGTCACCGGCATTTTACGGCGACGATCGATACGGAAATACAAGTAATCTTTTGGATCAAACTCAAAATCCAACCATGAACCACGGTAAGGAATAATACGAGCAGAGAAAAGTAATTTACCAGAGCTGTGCGTTTTACCGCGATCATGCTCAAAGAACACGCCAGGGCTACGATGCAATTGTGAAACAATCACACGCTCAGTACCATTAATCACAAACGAACCATTTTCAGTCATCATAGGCAGTTCACCCATGTAAACTTCTTGCTCTTTAATTTCCTTCACGGTTGGCTTAGAAGCTTCTTTGTCCATGATGGTTAAGCGCACTTTAACGCGCAATGGTTTAGCATAAGTTAAACCACGTTGCTGACATTCTTTCACATCAAAAGGCTCAGCGCCAAGTTGATAGCTTACATAATCTAAGCGGGCATTGCCTGAGTGACTGACGATAGGAAAAACGGAACTGAACGTAGACTGCAAGCCATCCTCCGTGCGTTTATCCGCAGCGGTATCAGCTTGCAAAAAGGCAGCATAAGACTCTAGCTGCATTGCGAGCAAGTATGGAATCTCTTGCACACTTTCGCGCTTGGCGAAACTTTTACGAAGGCGTTTCTTTTCGGTGAAGGAATAGCTCATTGCATCTCCTGGTGTTTGAAGGCAGAAATTAAAATACTATTGATATAAAAATTGAATCAAGCGACAAAATCTATATAAATTTTTCAGTACTTTGATTTCTAACTTCATGTATGAATACGAAATTATTTACAACTTGTAACAGGTGCCGCTTTAGAAACGGCGAAGGCTGACGGTTTCCCGTCAGCCGAAGTCAACCATTTAATAAT
>CAINWC010000354.1 GCA_903854305.1 uncultured Pseudomonadota bacterium
GATTACGCAGAGCAGGTGTTGGCACATGGTATCAAAGGTGGATTGGAAGGTGCTGCAGTTGAATCGCTCAAACGTAAATTGGCTGATGCGCAGTTAATTTCACCAGCATTTAATTCATCGCAAGAATCTCCAATAATCTCATCAAACTCCGAAGTGGTTCTGGTCGAACTGCAGTCGGCTAACGATAAATCTGGTAAGGCTACGAGTCAGGCCGCTAGTGTCAAAAATAATGGCAAGCCAAATGTTACCGAGATGAATGCACTTGCAACACTGTTTAATCAAGGGTTATTGGCGAAATGTGAGCCATTAGCCATTCAGATGACACAGAATTTTCCTCGGCACGGTTTGGGCTGGAAGGTGCTTGGTAGCATTCGCCAGCAGCAGGGGATGGTCGAAGAGGAATTTTATGCATTAAAAATGGCAGCAGAATTTTTGCCCAACGATAGTGAAGCTCAATACAATCTTGCTAATTATTTTTATGATAAAAAGCAACTTGCTGATGCAGCAAAATTTTATAAAAAGGCCGTTAGAGTAACGCCAAGGTTTGCCAAGGCACTTTACAATCTAGGCAGTGTACTCAAAGATCAGGATCTGTTAGCCGAGGCTGAGCTTAGCTATAAAAAAGCGCTCAGTATTCATCCAGATAACGCAACAATGCAGTTGAATCTGGCTAATTTTTTTTATGAGCAGACGCGTTATCTTGATGCTAAAAAATGCTATGAGCAAGCATTAAAGTTACAACCAGATTTGGTTGCAGCTTATGTTGGTTTGGGTTCAGCCTTCAAAGCAATGGGGCAACCGCTAGATGCTGAGGTTAGTTATAAAAAAGCGCTTGATATCGATCCAAATAATTCAAGCGCTTGTAATAACTTAGGCGTTCTATTCCAAGCAGCAGAGCGTATTGTAGAAGCAGAAAATTGCTATAGAGCTGCAATTGCAATGATACCAGCTTCGGTATCATCCTATAATAATCTAGGACTTTTGTTGAGAGGCATGGGTAAGGACGTCGAAGCTGAAGCTAGTTACAGAAGTGCATTAGAGCTTGATGCCAACTGCATAGAGGCACTTAATAATTTAGGTCTTGTGTTGCAAGATCAGCTTTTTCTAACTGACGCGGCAGCTTTATTTACGCGCGCACTTGCCATTAAGCCAAACTATCCAGAAGCTAATTGCAATCTGGCGATGGTGTTTAATCAGCAAAGTCGCTTTTCTGAAGCTGAAGGCTACCTGCATCTTGCGGTTAAAGAAAAACCAGGTTTTGCTGAAGCGCACAACAATCTGGGAATCGTGTTTTGGAGTCAGGGACGTATGGCTGATTCTGAGAAAAGCTATTTGCGTGCCTTGGAAATAAATCCAAATTATACCGAAGCACTTAATAATCTGAGCGGCACTTATCGAGATCAAGGCCGGGCCGCCGAGGCTGAGGCAGGTTATAGAAAAGTGCTGGAAATTAAGCCGGGTTACAGTAGCGCATTCAGTAATCTGTTGTTTTGTTTAACGCATAATACAGAGATTAGCGCACAGACTTTATTCGCCGAACATTGCCGCTTTGGAGAGCTGTACGAAACGCCATTAAAGCCTCTTTGGCCGCAACATGCTAATAGTAAAGATCCAGAGCGTTGCCTGCGTATTGGTTTTGTATCAGGCGACTTGCGCAACCATGCTGTGACAAACTTTATAGAACCTGTACTTAAAAATCTAGCTGGTTGCCCTACATTATCACTTTATGCTTACTCCACTAGTGTTGTTTATGATGAGGTGAGTGAACGTCTGCAAAAGCACTTTAAACAATGGGATCAGGTTGCCGTTCTCTCCGCAGGTGATTTGGCAGAAAAAATACGTGCGGATGCTATTGATATTCTGATTGATTTGTCAGGCCACACTGCGCATAACAGATTACTAAGCTTTGCGCGTAAGCCTGCGCCTATACAAGCAAGTTGGATAGGCTATCCGAGTACTACAGGGTTGGCAGCGATGGACTATTACATAGCTGATCGGTTCTATTTGCCCCCAGGTGAATTTGACGATCAATTTACTGAAAAGCTGGTTCAATTACCAGCTTGCTCACCTTTTTTGCCTTCAGAGGACTCACCTTTAATCAATGCGTTACCTGCACTTACTAACGGATTTATCACTTTTGGCAGTTTTAATCGACCTAGTAAGATCAGTAAAGAGGTTGTTGCACTTTGGGCGCAGGTTTTACATGCATTACCTACCTCTCGATTACTACTCGGTTCTATGCATCAAGACGGTAATAATGAAACAGTGCTAGCGTGGTTTGAGCAGGAAGGTATCGCACTTGATCGCCTAATTTTGCATACGCGTAGCGATATGTCACGTTATTTAGGTTTGCATCAGCAGGTTGACATATGTTTGGACACATTTCCCTACAACGGTGGCACCACGACTTGGCATGCCGTGTGGATGGGTGTTCCAACCCTTACTTTAGCTGGTGATGCAATGCCAAGCCGTGTGGGAGCATGTATTCTTGGGCACTTAGCGCTTGATAAGTTTATTGTGTCGAGTAAAAACGAGTTTTTACAGCAGGCCATTTACTGGGCAGAAAACTTGGATGCGATGGCTGAAGTTAGAGCGAGTATGCGTATACGTTTTGCCAAGGCAGCCGTTAGCCGCCCAGAAGCTATTGCGAATAGTCTAGAGCGTGCTTTAAGAACTATGTGGAAACGATGGTGCAATGATTTACCTACAGAGTCGTTTGAGATTGTCGAACCAGAGCAACAACCATTGGCTCAACAATCATTGGCAATTGAATTAATCTACGTAACGCAACCATTACTACCACCTTTAGAAGATTTTATTCCATACTTACAAAAAATTTGGGATAGTAAAATTTTAACTAACGGCGGCTTGTTTCATCAACAGCTTGAACAAGCCTTGTGTGACTACTTAGGCGTAAAGCATATTTCTCTATTTTCCAACGGTACGATCGCGCTGCTGACAGCGCTACAAGCCTTGCGGATCACTGGCGAAGTAATTACCACGCCTTATTCATTTGTTGCCACTGCACATTCTTTACTATGGAATGGTATTAAGCCAGTATTTGTTGATATTGATTCTGTCAGTTTAAATATGGATCCTGCTAAGATTGAGGCGGCCATTACCCCACAAACTGCAGCCATTATGCCTGTACATTGTTATGGGCATCCCTGTGAAGTAGACCGCATACAGAAAATTGCGGACAACTATAACTTAAAAGTGGTTTATGACGCAGCGCATGCTTTTGGCGTGCAATATAACGGTGGCAGTGTGCTAAATTATGGTGATCTATCAGTGCTGAGTTTTCATGCTACTAAGGTATTTAATACCTTTGAGGGCGGTGCTATTATTTCCCCAGATGCAAAGACCAAGCAACGTATTGATCAACTCAAAAATTTTGGTTTTGTAGACGAATTGACCGTAGTGGCATCTGGTATCAATGGAAAAATGAGTGAAATCAATGCCGCGTTTGGTTTGTTGCAACTCAAAGGCATTGATTCAGCAATACAAAAGCGGAAAGCTGTTGATGCAATGTATCGTGAAGGCTTGGCGGAGGTA
>CAINWC010000355.1 GCA_903854305.1 uncultured Pseudomonadota bacterium
CTGAGAGCCATCCGGCTTTTTTACGGTCATTATTTCGCAAACCAACTGCGACTGATCATCGTCGCAATACATCAATATTTAAATATCACTCAGTTCAATCAATTGAAATCTGCTTGAACTGAGTTGTTCAGGGTCGACTAATTAATTCGGCCTAAATTCGTTTAATTATACTAAAGTTACTGGACAAAACCTGTTAACTTCGGCAAACTTGCGTTTATGAGTACCCGCAATTTATGCAATAAAATCTTCAAAAAAGTGGCGCGTCATGTCAGCTAAATCTATTTTAGTGTTACATGGGCCGAACCTTAATTTACTTGGTTTACGTGAGCCTATGCATTACGGCAACGTGACACTAAGCACCATTAATCAAACTCTGGTAGACAAAGCAAAGCTGGCGAACATTGCCTTAGAAACATATCAAAGTAATTTTGAAGGTGAACTTGTTACTAAAATACAAACATTAGTCACTACTCCAGTTGACTTTGTCATTATCAATCCAGCCGCATTTACGCATACCTCAGTTGCCATGCGCGATGCGTTAAGTGCTGTTAAAGTACCATTTATTGAAGTACATTTATCCAATGTATATGCTCGCGAGTCTTTTAGGCATCATTCATATTTTACGGATATTGCAGTAGGTGTCATCAGTGGTTTGGGCGCACAAGGCTATGCTTTGGCGCTTGACTATGCAATTGAGAAAATCAGTGCAATCGAGCAAAACAATCATTAATAGCTATTAATTTAGCCGTCGATATGCTTTTTATATCGCTATGTAGTAAAACTTTTTACAAGATTTTTAGAGGTTATTATGGATTTACGCAAACTTAAAAAATTAATTGATCTAGTTGAAGAATCAGGCATTGCTGAACTTGAACTAACGGAAGACGGTGAGAAAGTCCGTATTAGCCGCAATTTTACTTCTAACGCACCGATGCAACAGCAATACGCGCCTATGCAATACGCCGTAGCTCCGCAAGGGCAGGCGCCACAAGCGCCTGCTGCGGTTGTTGAAGCGCCGGTAGTTGAAGAAGGTCATGCAGTTAAATCGCCAATGGTAGGTACGTTTTACCGCTCAGCTTCACCAGATTCAAAAGCGTTTGTTGAAATTGGCGATACCGTTGCTGTGGGCGACACGCTTTGCATTATTGAGGCAATGAAACTATTGAACGAAATTGAAGCTGACAAAGCTGGCGTTATTAAAAAAATCTTAGTCGATAACGGCCTAGCCGTCGAATACGGCGAACCTCTCTTTATTATTGCTTAAGCACGGGGTTTCAATCACATGGCTATGTTTGACAAAATTTTAATCGCTAACCGCGGCGAAATCGCCTTGCGTGTGCAACGCGCTTGTCGCGAACTTGGTATCAGAACGGTTGCCGTTCACTCTGAAGCTGATCGTGAAGCTAAATACGTAAAACTTGCAGATGAATCTGTTTGTATCGGTCCTGCAGCCTCCAGTCAAAGTTACTTAAATATTCCTGCAGTGATTAGCGCGGCAGAAGTGACTGATGCGCAAGCGATTCACCCAGGCTACGGCTTCTTGTCAGAAAATGCTGACTTTGCAGAGCGCGTAGAACAAAGCGGCTTTGTATTTATTGGGCCACGCGCGGAAACGATTCGCTTAATGGGCGATAAAGTCTCAGCCAAAAATGCAATGAAAAAAGCGGGGGTGCCTTGTGTCCCTGGCTCAGAAGGCGCACTGCCAGACGACCCAGTTGAAATTATTAAAACTGCCAAGCAAGTTGGTTATCCAGTCATTATTAAAGCGGCTGGTGGTGGTGGTGGTCGTGGTATGCGTGTGGTCCATACTGAAGCTGCATTGATTGCCTCGGTGAATATGACGAAAGCCGAAGCGCAAGCCGCCTTTGGCAACC
>CAINWC010000356.1 GCA_903854305.1 uncultured Pseudomonadota bacterium
GTGCGAGCTAAGTTGAGCATTTTACGAAATTCTATTTTGTATGATTCAGGCACATTAATTTCATGGCAAAACTCTATAGGGTCAAGGCCTTCAAGTTCAGAAGCATGTTTTAAAACTTGAAAATGGAACATTGCCATTTTTTTATTTTCAAGTGCTGCGTTATGCACAGCTCTTCTAATTTCATCAATCATAAATTTCCTATTATTTAGTGTATGTTCACTTAATTTGTGGCACGATGCAAAAGAAGCTTTCATTAAAGAATGCTAACAGCTTAGATTACGGTAATCAAATAAATGAATGCGATAGCTAGCGTAGCAAGTTTAGCCCGTATGCAATACGGGATTAATTTTACGTTAAACACCTAAGCTCCTCGTAATTCTTACGGGCTACAGCCATAAAAGATATGTAAAAAATTCCTGCATAAAGCTATATCGGTCGCGTGTTAAAATGCTGACCTATGAATGTGAATAAACCTGCAAATCCAATTCCTGTTGAAACAAACTCAGCCAATTTAGCCACCGCTTTGCAAAGCTGCATGCTGGCGGATCGCTTTGTGCTACGCCGCAAACTGCGAGAGGCTGGCGATAGTCAGAAGCTAAAAGATGAGAAATCTGCAATAAAAGCGCAGCGTTTATTAAACGAAATTACGCAAAAAATACGAGTCTCCCAACAAAAATTTTCTGCGCGCTTAGCCAGTTTACCTAAACCGGAATATCCGCCAGAGCTGCCTGTCAGCGGTAAAAAGGATGAGATTGCGGAGGCTATCACTAAAAACCAAGTGGTGATTATTTGCGGTGAAACAGGTTCTGGTAAAACCACGCAGATTCCAAAAATATGCTTAGAACTTGGCAGAGGCGTTTCTGGTTTGATTGGCCATACACAGCCACGCCGCATTGCTGCACGTTCGGTGGCTTCGCGTATTGCGCAAGAGCTGCAAAGCCCATTAGGCGAAGTCGTCGGCTACAAGGTGCGCTTTAACGATAGGCTGACAGAATCGACCTATATCAAGTTGATGACCGATGGTATTTTGCTGGCAGAAACGCAGGGAGATAAATTTCTCAATGCTTATGACACCATCATTATCGATGAAGCGCATGAGCGCAGCTTGAACATCGACTTTTTACTCGGTTATTTGAAACAACTTTTACCAAAACGTCCTGATTTAAAAATCATCGTAACGTCGGCCACGATTGATGCGACTCGATTTTCAGAGCACTTTAACGGCGCACCAGTGATTGAGGTTTCAGGTCGTACTTATCCGGTTGAAATTCGTTATCGTCCTTTAGGCAAAGCAGGCTTCCGCGCCAAAGAAAGCGCGGAAGCTGAAAATGCACAGTTTGATATGGAGGACGAAACAATCTTTGGCATTGCTCGCAAAGCCAAAACAGAAGCGCGCTGGCTAGAAGAAGATGACGAAGAAGAGGCCATTGAAGAGGCGATTTTAGACGCGGCAGATGATTTGTTACGTCAAGGCGATGGCGACATTTTGGTGTTTTTACCAGGTGAGCGTGAAATCCGCGATACCGCTGAACATTTAAGAAAGTACCAGGGACGTTCTGCCAAGCTGAAACATATTGAAGTGTTGCCGTTATTTGCACGCTTGAGTATTGAAGATCAGCAGAAGATATTCAAGCCGCATCATACACGCCGAATCGTATTGGCCACCAATGTGGCAGAAACCTCATTGACGGTGCCGGGTATCAAATATGTGATTGACGCAGGTTTGGCACGGATGAACCGCTACAGCACGCGCGCCAAAGTGGAGCAGTTGCAGATTGAAAAGATCAGCCAAGCTGCAGCAAAGCAGCGTGCAGGCCGTTGCGGGCGGGTTTCAAACGGTATCTGTGTACGACTTTATTCTGAGCAAGACTTTGATGGCCGACCTGAATTTACTGAGCCAGAGATTTTACGCAGTTCGCTCGCTAGCGTCATTTTACGCATGGCGGCGTTGCGCTTGGGCGATATTACCGATTTTCCATTTATTGAAGCGCCGAGCAGTCGATTAGTCACCGATGGTTATCAGTTGCTGCAAGAATTAGGTGCAGTAGATAGTCGGCGCCAAATCACTGAAACTGGCTTGCAACTTGCTAAATTGCCATTAGACCCACGTGTTGGCCGCATGATTTTAGCCGCAAAGCACGAAAGCTGCTTAGCTGAAATATTGATTATTGCTAGTGTGCTGAGCATACAAGACCCGCGTGAAAGGCCGATGGATAAACGCGAAGCGGCTGATAATGCACATGCCAAATTTGCGGGTGAAGGCTCAGACTTTATGAGCTATCTCAAATTATGGGATTTTTTTGATAATGCGCTTAAAACCAAAAAGTCTAATAAAGAGTTGCTCAATCAATGTCACAGTAATTTCTTATCATTTTTGCGTTTAAAAGAATGGCGCGAGTTGCATGGTCAAATCAAGCAAATTACCGATGAGATGGACTTTAAGCTCAACGATAAAGAAGCTAATTTTGAGCAGATTCATAAAGCGTTATTAGCCGGATTGCTCGGTAATATTGGCTTTAAAGATGGTGACAGTGACTCATACTCAGGCGCTCGAGGCATCCGATTCCATGTGGCGCCTGGCTCTGCGCTTAAGAAAACCCGTCCAAAATGGGTGATTGCTGCCGAGCTGGTGGATACAAGCAAGCTGTATGCGCGTTGTGTGGCAAAAATTGAGCCGGATTGGATAGAGCCGCTAGCCAGAGGGTTAACCGAGAGCCAATATTCAGACCCGCGCTGGGATAGAAAAATGGGCATGGTGAATGCCTGGGAGCGTGTTTCGCTGTATGGTTTAACGATTATTCCAAAGCGCCGCGTGCATTACGGGCCCATTGACCCGAAAGAATCGCGCGAGATATTTATTCGTGAAGCGCTGGCCAATGGTGAGTTTGATACCAGAGCTGCATTTTTTGCCGCAAATGAGCGCTTGATTGCCGAAGTTGAAGAGTTGGAGCATAAAGCGCGTCGGCAAGATGTGCTGGTAGATGAGCATCAATTATTTGCGTTTTACGACACCAAAATACCTGTGGATATTTTCCAAGCCGCAACGTTTGAAAAGTGGCGAGAGGGTGCAGAAAAAGCGAATCCTAAACTATTGTATCTGACACGCGATGATTTAATGCGCCACGGGGCTGATGCGATTACTGCCGTACAGTTTCCAGAAAAAATGGTGTTAGATGGCGTAGAAATACCGCTGAAATATCGCTTTGAACCTAGCCATGTGTTAGATGGCGTGACTGCCACTGTGCCGCTGGCTTTGTTGAATCAGCTCAATTCAGCGCAAACGGAGTGGCTGGTACCAGGCATGTTGCGCGAAAAGCTGACTTATCTGATAAAAGCTTTGCCTAAGGCTTTTCGACGCGTGTGTGTGCCTGTGCCAGAGTTCGTGACTACATTTTTAGAGCAAACTAAAATTGGTGAAGGCTTCATTAAACAAATATTGGCGGCGCATATTCAGCGTGTAACCACGTTAAAGATTTCAGTGGAAGACTGGACTGAGGAAATGCCTGCGCATTTACTCATGAATTTTAGCGTGGTGGATGATGCAGGGCGTGAGTTGGCGATGGGGCGTGATTGGAATGCACTTAAAAAACAATTAGGTTCAGCCGCGCAACTTACTTTTAGAAATACTTCGCCAGATAATATTAAATCGCTTGAAAAAACCGGTTTAAAACAATGGGATTTTGGCGACTTACCGAAAACACTGAGCTTCGAACGTGACGGCCTGAAAGTAACTGGTTACCCAGCATTAGAAGATGATGAGGATAGCATCTCGGTTAAGTTGTTTGATACTGAGCGTGAGGCAGAAATTAACCATCGCAAAGGCGTATGCCGCTTGATGCGCTTTGAGCTTAAAGAGCAAATGAAACAGCTAGAAAAAAGTTTGCCTAATTTTAATCAGTACGCTTTGATTTTACGTAATGTCGTGTCGCCTGATGATTTACGAGAAGACTTGATTATTGCCATCTCAGACCGGGCTTTTATTGGTGAAGATGAGTTGCCGCGTAGCAATGCAGACTTTATTAAGTTGAAAGCACGGGCGAGAACGCGTCTGCCAGCGGTTAGCCAAGCCGTGGCTAGGCAAGCGCAGACGATTGCAACAGAGTATCAATTGCTTGTAGCGCAACAAGCTAAAATGCCCGCCACCGTAAATCGCTTAAAACGCGATTTAGAGCAACAAATTGGGTTGCTGGTGTATGAAAATTGTTTCAGCCAAACGCCGTGGGAGCAGTTGCAGCATGTGCCGCGTTACTTAAAAGCGTTACGTTTGCGTATTGAAAAACAACCAGCCAACCCGGATCGTGATGGTAAGAATGCCGCTAGCGTGGGTATCTTATGGCAAAAATGGCAAGATAAGATTAATGCGCTTCATCAAGCGAACCTTGATATTCCGCAAGATATACAAAATTACCGCTGGTTGATAGAAGAGTTGCGTGTTTCACTATTTGCACAAGAACTTAAAACGCCGTTTCCAATCTCAATCAAGCGATTAGAAAAAACTTGGACAGATATACAAAACTAAATACTCATGGAAATAGGTAAAACAATAGAGATAGGTCCAAGCTCAGCTACCGGAAATGAGTTTGAAGGCTTTTTGCTCGAGCCACTTTCAAAAGGGCGCCGCGGCGATCAATTCATTCGTATTAATATTAGTCGTAATACACTCATTGCGATTATATTTTCGCTATTGATTCACACGCTTATTTTGTTGTCAGTGGTGCCGCATATTCAGTTCGACAATGCTTCTGCACCACAACCGCAGGCGATAGAGGTGAGTTTGGCGCCACCAAAGCCAGCTAAAGTGATTGAACCAAAAGTGGCAGAAGTGCCAGCGGAGAAGCCGCAAGAAAAGCCAACGCTCAAACCGATTAAAGTTAGCCCAAAAGTGATTGCACAGAAGCCAAACCAAAATATTAAGCCAGCTTTTACCGTGCCTGAAGTGCTTGCTACGTCTAAGCCGCGACCAGAAATTACACCGCCTAAAGATAATGTGCCAACCGATATGGCTTCTTACGTGAAAGCGCAGCAAGCAAAGCGGCAGTCATCTGAAACCGATGCAGCCAAACAAAATGCTGAAGCCGTTGCGCGTGAAGTCGGGCCGAGTGAATCGCAAGTGAGAGATGAACGAATCAAAAATAATTTTAAAAATGGCACCAATGGTATTTTTGAAATTACTAGCTTAAGCAGTCGTCATGCTGCTTTTGCTTTTCGTGGCTGGACGAACGATTACAGCAACTCAAGACGTGAATCATTTGAAGTTGAAGCGAGCACCGGCCAAGATGTCAGGTTGCTGATGATCAAAAAAATGATAGCGCTTATCCGACAGCATTATCAAGGCGACTTTAATTGGGAGTCGCATCGTTTAGATCGAGTGGTTGTCCAATCTGCGCGTCTGGAAGATAACGCAGGGCTGGAAGATTTTATGATGATGGAATTTTTTGGCCCTAATTATAAAAACTCACCGTGATAGAGGTCATAGACGCACAATTAGTAATAGGTATTCCTAGGTTAGCCAGCAACTTGTACTTCACTTATAGCGTTTGGTTTATGGATACCATCAAGCTAGACAATCCACATTTATCGATAGTTGAATTCCGCATTCGAGTACATTAAAAAACTTAAGTAACCATTTTTTGTGATTGATTTTATATTTGGTTACAGCGGTGATGAAAACGAGTTATATGATTAAGTTAAAATGTTCACTTCCCGTTAGCGGTTGCTGATATTCGAAGCTTTCGACCCACTGCAGACGGTTGTGCATTTACCGTATCCGGCAACTAAGTGGGACGAAAACCGTCATTTAAACTAAGCAGTACAATATCAACTTGTAGCTTGCGTCGCTCAAATTATTGATTGGCAAGTAAGCACAACCAAATAATTTAAACAATTGTTATTGCTTTGAACCCTTGATGGAATTAGACTCAAGCTGTTCGCACTAAAAAAGCCGTTAATAAAGCAATTGCTGTTTATCATGAGAGTTCTTTCCATCAATCATTTTTTTCGTTTACTACTGCTAATTTGCTTAGCAGGCTCATCACTATTGCCATTACAGGTTTATGCGGCAGAATTAGTAAAAATCGGCGTACTCGCCTTTCGTCCAAAACCACAAACGTTAGAGCAGTGGCAGCCTTTAGCTGCAGCACTTAAACAAGCCATCCCAGACCACGATTTTGTCGTACAAGCGTTTACTTTTCCTGAACTAGAAAAAGCCGTTGCAGACAAGCAATTAGATTTTGTACTCACTAATCCAGCCCATTACATCTTACTCACTAAGCGTAGCGGTTTGTCGGCACCGCTTGCCACTTTAGCTATGAATGAAAATGGACAACGACTGATGACGTTTGGAGGCATTATTTTTACACGCGCTGAACGTAATGACATCAATACACTTCGTGACATTAAACACATATCCATTGGCTTAACCGATACTGACTCCTTTGGTGGGTTTCAGGCTCAAGCTTACGAGCTTAATCAAGTGGGCATCAATGCACGGCAGGATGATCAATTAGTCATTACCGGCATGCCGCACGACAATGTTGTTGAGGCCGTGCTGAGCGGTCGTGCTGACGTAGGTTTTGTACGTACAGGTGTCCTTGAAAGCATGGTACGCGAAGGTAAGTTGGACATTAAAAAACTTAAGATTATCAATCGTCAGAAAGCAGGAAATTTCCCTTTACCAAGCTCCACGCGCTTGTATCCAGAATGGGCATTCGCCTATATGCCCAGCGTAGATGAAAACCTTGCCCGACACGTAGCTGCTGCACTTTTCAACTTAGAAGAAAACACCTTCACAACACGAGCCATGAACATTCGTGGCTTTGTCGTTCCCGCAGACTACACTCCCGTGGCAGATGTGCTAAAAGAACTACGTGTTAAACCGTTTGATGTTGCTCCATCCTTTACCCTAGTCGATGTCTGGGTACAGTACAAATACGCATGGATAGGTGCTTTAGCTGCACTCGGCTTTATAGGGCTACTCGGTCTATATTTAGTATTGACCAGACGTAAATTAAACGCAGAACACCAAATTACTTTATTACAACAAAAACGCTTGTATGGCAGTGAGTCTCATCTACGCGCCATTATCAAAAGTGAACCGGAATGTATCAAAGTTGTAGATGCACATGGTTATTTGATTGAAATGAACCCAGCTGGCTTGGCGATGCTTGAAGCGGATTCACTGACACAATTAGTAGGACAGCCCGTGTGCAATGTCATTGCTCCCGAATACCGCACAGCGTTTACTAAAATGCATAAACGCGTACTTGCGGGTGCATCTGAACAGATGGAATTTGAGGTGATTGGCTTAAAAGGCGGTCGTCGTTGGATGGAAAGCCATGCAGTACCCTTAGAAGAAAACGGCAGCATCTTACATCTGGCGGTGACTCGTGACATTACCGAGAAAAAAAGAACGGAAGCTGCTTTAAAAGAAAAAGAAGAACGATTGGCTTTAGCTACTGTACTTAATGGTGTTGGTGTGTGGGATTGGAATTTGCAGACCATGCAACTGGTTTGGGATGACTCGATGTTTGCGCTCTACAATCTCAAGCGTGAAGATTTTACTGGTGCTTATGATGCATGGGAAAAGACATTGCACCCTGATGACCGTGAGCGTGCCATACAAGAAGCTCAGGATGCGATTTTGGGCAAAAAACCCTTTAATACTGAATTTCGTATCATTTGCCTGAATGGGGATGTCCGTCACATTAAAGCTGTTGCGAAAATATTCTATGACAACAATGGTGAACCCTTGCGTATGCTTGGCACAAATGTGGATGTCACTGAGCGTAAAGCAGCAGAAGCTAAGTTGCGAATGTTATCCATCGCCATGGAACAAAGTCCGACCTCAGTAGCCATCACCAATCTTGATGCTGAAATTGAATATGTTAATCCGCGCTTTACTAAAGTCACTGGCTATAGTGCAGACGAAGTTTTTGGGAAAAATCCACGGATATTGCAATCAGGTTTAACAGATAAATCAGTTCATGACGACATGTGGGGTAGGCTCACTCAAGGCAAACGTTGGGTCGGTGAGTTTATCAATAAGAATAAAAACGGAGAGGTGTTTTATGAGGAAGCTTATATCTCCCCCGTGGTAGATGACGATGGTACTGTCAGACATTATGTAGCCGTTAAACTGGATATCACTGCACGCAAAAAGATGGAAGAAGAGATTCGTCAACTCGCGTTCTATGACACGCTCACTAAACTTCCAAATAGACGTTTACTCAATGACCGGTTAAGCCAATCAATTGCGGCAAGCAAACGCAGTAATTCTTATGGCGCATTGATGTTCCTAGATTTGGATAACTTCAAACCGCTCAATGACTCCTATGGGCCCATAGCAGCCAGTCAAGTTCCACAATTTCTACCATGACCTAATATTCACCAATTTTCATCTGCTAGCAAATTTTAATAAAAATTCATTCTTTAAGAATTAACAATTCAACTGTAAGTTTAAATACTTCATCAATA
>CAINWC010000357.1 GCA_903854305.1 uncultured Pseudomonadota bacterium
AGTCCTGATATAAAGGAATGTGACAAATTGTCGCAGGCAGTTGCTGTAGAACTCCAACTCTAGTCAACTATGACTTACTTCGAACATTCATAAAACTGTACAAATAATCTGCTATCATTTAAATCATGTTTCGTCGTTTATTACTTACCTTCTCGCTTATTGTGTCATTTGGCTTCGCCCAAATTGGTGCTTTAACACATGAAATCTCGCACTACACCGATGCAAGTGCGCAAAATCAGCAACAAGACTACAATAAAAATTCCAAACCAAGCAATCAACCCTCTCACAATCACACTTGCGAAAAATGTGTAGGTTACGCCGAGCTTGGTAATGCAATATCAAGCAGCCATATAGCAATAACACTGACCGATGCACCAAATCTGCTTGCCAGCAGTTGCTTACAAACTTCCATTGCAACCAAACCTCGTACTTACTCAGCCCGCGCACCGCCTACCCTCGCTTAATATTTAGTTATTTGCAGCGCTAGTTTTTAGCCAATTTATTGTTCTTAAAGACTTAGCGCTTACCCTATTTGAAGCCATTTTTTGGCTAATATTACTATTGTTATGCGAGACATTCATGAAAACGCTATCGACTAAACTGCAATCTTCATTGCAGCCTAAACTTATACTTTCTTATAAACCAAATATGATTTTTATGGCAGTAATCGCTGCTATTGGGAGTTCCTCGTCCAATCTAGCATGGGCAGAGGATCAAACGACAGCCATCACCTTACCTGATGTTCTTGTTATGGGATCCGGTGTCAAAATTAATGCTCAAGGAAGTTTACGCGACGAGATCATTAAAACTGAATCTGTAGATGCAAAAGCCATAGAACGCAGCAACGCAAGCAATATTACTGAAGCACTGGACAAGCGACCTGGAATTTCAGTACAGGTTGAATGCTCTGTTTGTAATGTACGTAACATTTCGCTGAATAATATGCCTGGGCGCTTCACCACGCTGTTGATTGATGGTATTCCGCTATATTCATCCGTATCATCAGCCTATGGTCTTGATAGTGTGAACGTACAAGGCATTGAGCGTATTGACGTTGCCCGAGGCGCTGGTGCAAGTTTAATCGCTCCAGAAGCGCTATCGGGCACGGTAAATATCGTGACTAAAAAACCGACCAAGGAGGAGTACGTATTCAAAGGCCAGATGGGGCGATTTGGCGATAATCGTGGTGATGCCTATCTAGCCAAACCTTTTGATGGCGGTGCAGTGTCGCTTTCATTGGACTACCGCACGCACGATGCTGTTGATGGCGTAGGTTCTAACCTCAGTCAATATACTGGGTATGAGCGTACCCTAGCTGGACTTGGTTATTTCCTCGATGACGTTGGTGGCTTCAAGGTTCGCGGCCGTATTGATCTGGTACATGAAGATCGTGGTGGTGGAGCGCTTGGTAATGATTACGCTGCAATCAAAGCCAGTCTCTCTGGTAATCCTTTTAATTTCAGTAAGGGTCCGCACGGATCACCTGATCCTAATGGATGGGTTGCTCCTGATGGCATTAGCGGTACCGATACACTATCCAATGGACAGAATGGGGTGCTTTATAATGGCGGAGCCGGTGGATTATCGCAAATCATTTTCACCGAACGTCAGCAAGGAACCTGAGCTGAGTCCGATTTAGTAGAGGGGCAAGTCATCAG
>CAINWC010000358.1 GCA_903854305.1 uncultured Pseudomonadota bacterium
CTGATGACTTGCCCCTCTACTAAATCGGACTCAGCTCAAGCTTGCTGCGTCAAGCCTTCCCCCAGCCGCGTCAATATCGGAATCACTAACATTAGCGCAACGTATCCCTTGATAATTAAGAATAGTTACCATGACAGTCCTTCCTTTTGTTTCCACTTATCAAACGCTTCTGCAATGACCATTGATTGATCATCGATTACACGCTCCATTCTGGTTTCTGATTTTAGGCCGTCATCACTTTCGACTAATTCATCAGTTTCCACCAAGATGTCATTTCCATGCTCATCACGCTTATAAAGTGTATTGCCTCGCTTGTCATGACCGACTTTATCAGCCATCACCATAAATGCCTTTTGTACAACAACGCCACGTTTTAGTTCATCATTTTTCTGATCGTCTGTTTTCTTTTGCACGATCAAGATTGAAGTTTGCACGCCGGTATGGGGTTGAAACGCATCTTGATGTAGATCGACACTTGCAAATATTCTTGTTTCCTTCCTAAGCCATTGGCGAATGTATCCAAGACCTGGTGAGCCAAGAATACTGTCAGGAAGAACAATAGCCATACGACCACCAGGACGAAGAAATTGAATGCATCGTTCAATGAACAGTTGCTCTGGTGGTACGCCACCTTGAAGCCGATCAGTCTTGACCCATTTATCGCCTTTTTTCTTTGGTTTCTCCCATATATAGCCAAGATCATATTGACCAAGTACCGCTTGATCCCGAATTAATATCTTGCTGCCAAATGGCGGGTTAGTGACGATGATGTCAAATTTCGCAATATCTCTCCATGAACTTATGTCATTAGCTGAGATGTCGCTTTCCCCTGCGGCCTTTCCAAGATTTAAAGATCGAGCAAGTGCTGTTCGAAACTCGATTGACCATTGATAAGGGGGAGCAAGTGAATCAGTGGAAAGCATATTTCCGCTACCATCATTATTCATCACCATATTCATTTTTGCTGATTTAGCTAATTCTGGTGCGATATCGAAGCCGAAAAAACAACGCTCAGCAATATCCTTTATGCCATCGCGGTAGGCGTTCCAATGCTCAACTTCCCACTCATTTTTTTGAAGGCCTGTAGCATCAATATGCATTCTATCAATTAATTTAATGATATGAAGCAAAGCTGTGACTACAAAACCGCCTGTACCGCATGATGGATCAAGCACCCTGTCCCATACGCCTTCTGAGATCATCCCTGGATTAACCATATGAACGGCCATCTCCATAAAGTTTCGCGGAGTGAAGAATTGACCACGATCACCCTTTAAGTTACTACCAACAATCTCTTCGTATGCCTTTCCTTTAATGTCGATATCTGTATTAAGTAAACTATAATTCTGCAATTCAGCAACAACACGAACTAAGCTACGAGGCTGGAGATCGATACCATCTGTTTCTGAAAAAATCTGAGGGAATTTAATTTTCACGCGTGTAAAAATTTCAGATATCCGTTTTTTACATGCGATTTGTCCGTCAGGATCATTCAATTCACTGGCTTCGACGTAAAATTGTGACTGCTTAATACCTTTTTCGTCCTCGATTTTGCAAAAGATTATTTTTAGAAGCTCAAAGAATGACTTCTCTTTTTGGAATCCATCCGTCACATGAATATGAGCATGGCATGCCTTGAATGCGTACAATAGAACGTCGCCTACTGCTTTTTCGAGTTTTTGTCGATTGCGTCCTGACTTGCGGCCGCTAGCCTGAGGGATATCAACGTCCTCAATGAATTCAACTCTGCCATTATTTTCCGCCCTCAGCCAAACTTCACGATGTTTACCATTGGTCCATAATCCCCATTTGGCGTTAGGGCATACCGACAAGTAACTCTTAAGCTGATCGACACCATCCTTTTTATCTGAAGGACTTATGGTTTCCCTTTTACATTCGACAATGCCATATACGTTTTCTTGAAGATGTGCTGCACCATCATCAAAAATAGCAATATCCAATCGCGGCTTGCTTGATCCTGATTTAATTCCAAACTCAACACGTACTCGGCTCTTTGGATATCCGAGAGAGTTAACTATACGCTTAGCAATATTTTGCCTAACATGCTCCTCTGGCTTATCTTGGCGGAGAGTTTTACTGTCGATGAAGTCGAGGATTTTATCATCAGGAATTGAAACAACATTTAATATAGTTAAAACAGGCTCATTACTCATCTTACTCTCCACAATATCAATCACATAATATGGTTTAACTATACTCTGTATTTAACGCTCTGTCAACTACAAAATACGGATTTAGTGTATAATTACATATTTAGTTATCAATCACTAAATACGGATACCCGTTTAAAATAACTTAAGATACTTTTTAAAGTAGCTTACATTGCAAAAAAAGAATTATCTTTTATTGATGACATTGACAGCTATTGGGCTTGTTAGCCCAATAGCTGTCAATGCTGAAAAATCAAAAACAGTATTCAATACTGACTTAACCAACAATATAACAAGACAGTTGCACACTAGAAGCCTAGCGGCTTCATGCGCGGCGTGCCATGGCACCAATGGTAATAGCGTTGGCGATACAGCTAAACTTGCTGGTAAAGATAAAGCTGAGTTCGTTACAAAAATGTTGGGATTTAAATCAGGTGAGCGCGCAGCAACGGTCATGCAACATCATGCAAAAGGTTTAAACTCACAAGAGATTGCTGACTTAGCCGAGTACTTTTCAACGCAAATTTCACATCAATCAGTTTCTTTAGTACCGCAGAAGCTGTCTACTAGCACTTCAAATTAATCTACACAATAAATCATGCAAATAAATCGCCGCAATTTCGTAAAGCTTGCTGGTTATGGCGTTGGTTTAGGTTTAGCTAATGCCAGTTTGCCTTTGTTTGCAAGCGCTAGTAAGCCGCCTATTGGCCGTGTGGTGATCATCGGCGGTGGGTATGCCGGTGCCGTTGCTGCCAAATACTTGCGGATGTGGAGTTTGGGTGGCATTGAAGTGGTTGTGATTGAAAAAAACAAACAGTTTGTTTCTTGCCCATTAAGTAACTTAGTGCTTGGTGGTAGCAAAACAATCAATGACTTAACCTTTGGCTATGATGCGCTCAAAGCGAATCATGGTATTCAATGGGTGCAAGACGAAGTCACTGCCATCGATTTGACTGGTAAAAAGGTCAGCATGCTACGTGGTGAACTTAGCTACGATAGATTAATTATCGCGCCTGGCGTTGATTTTATTTACGACGATTTGCCTCAGTTGGCGAGTGCCGAGGCGCAAAAACAAGTTCCACATGCTTGGAAAGCGGGTTGGCAAACCGTAAATTTACATGAGCAATTAGCGGCGATACCTGATGGCGGCGTGTTTGTGATGA
>CAINWC010000359.1 GCA_903854305.1 uncultured Pseudomonadota bacterium
TTCCATCATGCGCTCGTAAGAATCATCAGGATAGTTTTCAGTATCGTTACTTTGAATGGCAATGGTGTTAATACCATATTGCAACAACTCGCGGCAATCTGCCACTAAGCGTGTTTTAATGGCTTTTACGTAGGGGCAGTGATTGCAGATAAACATGACCAATAGGCCGTTTTTACCAACACTATTGGCTAAAGAATAGCGCTTGCCATCAACGCCAAGCAAATCGAAATCAGCGGCACGTTGACCAAAATTACAAACTGGGGGATTTAAGCTAGCCATTTTTTTCTCCTTAAAGTCGTTATATTTATTTGTTGTCTTACTTATTTACAAGACATATTCTATATGACCATATTAACGTTTATATTATCACTTTTATTTTCACATTTCTCCTTCATTTCGAGACAATTAATTCATGGCAAATCTGCGCTTTTACACGAACAATCCTTTGGCTTTGGGCGTTACAGTCCAACTCTCAGAAAGCGCTGCCGCGCATGCCACACGAGCCTTGCGTTTAAATGTGGGAGATAGTGCCATTGTGTTTAATGGCGACGGCTTTGATTATGACTGCGAATTGACTTCGATTAAAAAAAATACCGTGCTGGCGATAATCACCGCAGCCAATCAAGTGAACAATGAGTCGCCATTAAACATTACTTTGTTACAAGCCATCTCCAGCGGAGATCGTATGGACTTTACCATTCAAAAAGCTGTAGAGCTTGGCGTAACCAGAATTCAGCCAATTTCAAGCCAACGCAGCGTGGTGAAACTTTCAGCAGAGCGCGCAGAAAAACGCACTGAACACTGGCAAAATATTGCCATTTCAGCCTGCGAGCAATCTGGCCGCGCCGTAGTGCCAGTAGTAGACGCTCCATTAAGCTTACAACACTGGCTGGCAGCCAATCCACAAAACAACGCAACGCGCATTCTGCTTAACCCTGTAGGTGCGCTACGCCTTGCAGAAGTGGAAAAACCTTGCAATGAAACACAATTACTCATCGGTGCAGAAGGTGGTTTAGCACAACATGAAATTGACTTAGCTTGTAGCAACGGGTTTCAATCAATTGTGTTAGGGCCACGAATCTTACGTACCGAAACGGCTGCGCTAACCACTATTGCCGCCATGCAAACCTTATGGGGCGATTTTTAATGGGTTTATACCCATTAAAATGATATGCACTGAAAAAATTAGTTACGCATACCTCACACGCAACGTACATTTACAATTCACTCAAAACTTAATTTAATTTGTATTTACAGCATTTTAATAATATAATTTTGTAATTATTACATTTTAATTTATTTATCAGCCGCTAGGTTTATTATGTCTCTGGGTTTATCCATAAGAAATAGGCGCAAGTCACTCAATATAACGCTGCAAACACTCGCTAACGCTATTGGTGCAGATGCCGGTAACTTGTCCCGCATTGAACGTGGCGAGCTTGGTGCATCTGAAACCATACTGCGCAAAATTGCTGAAGCCTTAAGCTGCACACCGGCCTATCTTTACACGCAAAGCGATAACCCGAAAGCAACGCTAACAGCACAAGAAAGTCGTCAGCCTTATCTTGCTGGATTGCAGCAACCATTTGAAGCCACGAGCAAACCAAACCCCAAGGACTTCGTGCAATGGTTTAGGTCTGCCACACCGTACATTCATGCTTTCGGCGGACGCACCTTTGTGATTGCCTTTGGTGGCGAGGTCGTAGATCAGAAACAGTTCGTCGCTTTATCACACGACCTAAACTTACTAGCTAGCCTTGAAGTGCGGCTGGTATTGGTACACGGTGCGCGCCCACAAATTGAAAAACGGTTACGCCGCGATAAACTCTCGCCTAAATTTGTAAATGGTTTGCGGGTGACTGACGATGCTGCAATGGAAGCGGTTAAAGAAGCCAATGGTGCGATTCGGGTAGAAATCGAAGCGCTTCTTTCTATGGGTTTAGTCAATTCACCGATGCAAGGCTCGGATATTCGCGTGGCGAGCGGCAACTTTGTGACCGCTAAACCAATGGGCGTGCGCGATGGCGTTGACTTACAACATACCGGTGAAGTGCGCAGAGTAGATGCCGTTGGCATACAAAAGCGTTTAGATGATGGTGAGTTAGTCATGCTGTCACCACTAGGCTATTCACCCACGGGCGAGGCCTTTAACCTGAGTTTAGAAGATGTTGCCGTGAGCGCTGCCATTGCACTGGATGCAGACAAGCTTATTTTCTTGATGGATTCTGAAGGGGTACATAATCTACGGGGTGAATTACTGCGTGAAATGACCGCCGAGAAAGCCAAAAACTTACTGAAAAACATACAAAACCGCGAACAGGAAAACGAACAGGCCATTAATATTTCTGAAGATATTAATTATTACTTGCCAGCCGCAGTGCGTGCTTGTGAACATGGCGTAGCAAGAACGCATTTAATTAGTCGCCACATCGATGGCGCCATTATCCAAGAGTTATTCACGCTCAATGGTATCGGCACAATGGTGACTGAATTAAGCTTAGAAAGCATGCGCCAAGCCAATATTGATGATGTAGGCGGCATTTTGAAATTAATAGAACCATTAGAAGCTGAAGGCTTTTTAGTGCGGCGCGGGCGTGAACATATTGAAATGGAGATCAACCATTTTTATGTGATGGAGCATGGCAATCGCATTATTGGCTGCGCCGCACTCTACCCATTTATAGCAGAACGGACCGCTGAATTTGCTTGCCTGGCGATTGACCCTGCATATAGAGGTGGTGGTCGTGGCGACAGATTGTTTTACTATTGTGCAGAACAAGCCAAAGAATTAGGCTTTAAAAGCTTATTTTGCCTCACCACGCGTACAGAACACTGGTTTTTAGAGCGCGGATTTGTCGAGCAGAATGTGGATAAATTACCAATGGAAAAACAAAAGCTTTATAACTTTCAGCGTAAATCCAAGGTTTTTAGCAAAACGTTGTAAGCAAATTTTAGATACAATTACACAAAGCTAGATTCACTAATATTTACTATTGCCGAATATCTAATATATTCAAGAGAACCAGATGATTAACAAAACTACTGCTACCCAAAAAGCGCATACATTGGCTGAAGCGTTACCTTACATCAAACGCTTTTTTGATAAAACTATCGTCATTAAATACGGCGGAAACGCCATGACTGACGACCATCTTAAAGAATGTTTTGCGCAAGATGTGGTGTTACTCAAACTGGTCGGCATGAACCCTGTTGTGGTGCATGGTGGTGGCCCGCAAATCAATGAAATGTTGGATAAGCTCGGTAAAAAAGGCGAGTTTATCCAAGGCATGCGCGTGACTGATGCTGAAACCATGGACGTAGTTGAAATGGTGCTTGGCGGCCAAGTTAATAAAGAAATCGTCAATCTGATCAATCGACATGGCGGCAAAGCCGTTGGTTTAACGGGGCAAGACGGTAACTTTATTCATGCGCATAAATTACTCATGGAAGACATGAATGATCGCAGCAAGATGATTGATATTGGCCAAGTAGGTGAAATCAGCGCGATTGACCCTAGCATCATTAACTTTTTGGATAGCGGTGATTTTATTCCGGTAGTTGCGCCAATCGGCGTGGGTGAGAATGGTGAAACCTATAACATCAATGCCGATGTTGTCGCTGGAAAATTAGCCGAAATTTTAGGTGCGGAGAAGCTGATTCTACTGACCAATACGCCAGGCGTATTGGATAAAGATGGTCAATTATTAACTGGCTTAACGCCCAAACAAATTGATGACTTAGTGGCGGATGGCACACTATCGGGCGGTATGTTGCCTAAAATAAGTTCAGCGCTGGATGCTGCCCGCAGTGGTGTTAAATCAGTGCATATTATTGATGGCCGTGTAGAGCATGCACTACTACTAGAAGTGCTAACGGATGAAGGTGTGGGTACGCTAATTAAGGCCAAGTAGTTTGTCTTTAAATAATAAGGCTAGGGTTTGGATATTTGACTTAGACGACACCCTGCACAACGCATCCACACACATCTTTCCTGTGATGAACTGCGCCATGACGCAATACATCATGGATACGTTAGATTTAGATGAACCTGCCGCCCACAAAATGCGCCAACATTATTGGCGCATTTATGGCGCAACCCTTAAAGGACTGATGCGCCATCACGGTACTGATTCTTATCATTTTCTGCTTGAAACACACCGACTGATGAATTTACCAGAAATGGTGATTCAGGTGAAGCGCTTACGCCACATGCTAAACAGACTATCAGGACGTAAGCTCGTGTTCACTAATGCGCCGCGTGATTATGCCGTGCGCGTGCTTGAAATTATGGGCATTGCTGATTGTTTCGAGTTAATATTTAGCGTGGAATCCACAAAATTTCACGCCAAGCCTTCTGTACGAGGCTTTCAAATGCTACTCAAAACAATCAAAGCAAAAGCCAGTGACTGTGTGATGCTGGAAGATAATATACCTGCGCTTATGACCGCAAAACGACTTGGTATGAAAACCATTTGGATTACAAAACAACTACAAAAACCAAATTTTGTTGATTATCGACTGAGTGGGGTGTTAGCACTTACTCACCTTAAGCTATAATTAAACGATCATTTGTGAGGATAATAAAAATGGCTGGCGAACGCAAACAACAAATATTAGAAACACTGGCAAAAATGCTGGAAGCACCCAAACGCGAGAAAATCACCACTGCCTCACTTGCTGCAAAATTGGAGGTGAGTGAGGCGGCGCTTTACCGCCACTTTGCCAATAAAGCACAAATGTTTGAAGGTCTAATCCTGTTTATTGAGGAAACGATTTTCGGCTTAATCAATAAAATCAGCACTGAAGAAACCGACGGCTTAAGACAGGTCCAGCGCATTATCACCATGTTATTAGTGTTTGCAGAAAAGAATCCCGGCATGACCCGCGTACTCATTGGCGATGCATTAGTCAATGAAGACGAAAAATTACAACTGCGCATCAACCAACTATATGACCGCATTGAGGTCACACTCAAACAAAGCTTACGGATTGCCGAAACGCAAACAGGTAAGCAAGGCGATGCCGAGGCACAAGCCAACTTAATGGTGTGTTATGTTTTAGGGCGTTGGCATCAGTTTGCAAAAAGTGGTTTTAAACGAAAACCAACTGAGTTTGTCCAACAGCAACTAACAACGTTTATTAACACTTAATCAGCTAGTTAGATTAGCTTAAATATACTGGAGAAAATCTTGCAAGGTACGATGTTTGGTTTTACAGAAGCACAGATTACTGAGTTTGGCATGACCTATGGCGTAGGCGGGTTAATGCTACTAATGGTATTCATCGTAGGGCATTTGGCTTGGGAGTCAAAAGCCGGGAAGTTTGGCACCTTTGCTTTATTTTTAGGCCTAACTTTCGGCATGGTGGGTTATGTGGCGAAATATATTATTAAATATAAACTGGGTATTGAATAATCAGCATCCATTTTACTTCAATAACTCCCGATAAGCGTCCTCTCGAGAAGAAGAGTCGGCTTGCGCTATTTTGGCAAAAGCATCATTGCCTAATTTTCGAACCTTGCGACGATTTGATTTCATATCAATCTCTCGCCACCCCATTAACACCAACCAATCCCATAAATCTTGCGCCATAGGTTCAGTTATTTTAATCACAAGCTGTTGCTTAATAATATGACTATCTAAAGCTGGGACTTTAACTGAACGCGTCAATCGGCGACGATTCTCAGCTGGCATTCCACAAAAA
>CAINWC010000360.1 GCA_903854305.1 uncultured Pseudomonadota bacterium
GCAATCGCTTTGTGATTGATGCCCATAAAACGTACAGATAAGCC
The DNA here is from genome assembly GCA_903854305.1 of uncultured Pseudomonadota bacterium. Lineage (GTDB taxonomy): Bacteria > Pseudomonadota > Gammaproteobacteria > Burkholderiales > Methylophilaceae > Methylotenera. Next base: position 45 of record CAINWC010000360.1, read on the forward strand.
CATGCTCTGTTGACCAGGCAAGTTTGGTTGATACAAACCAACAACACCTTGGCGGCTTTCACCAGTACGTAAAAGCAGAATATTGGTTTTACCTTGCACTACTTTAAGTTTATCGCAAGGAATAATCGGTACGCCGCGCCAAGTAATGAATTGTGAACCGAATAGCGCTACTGTTGGTGGTGGAACACCGCGACGTGTACACTCGCGACCGAAGGCTGCAATCGCCTGAGGATGCGCTAAAAAGAAGGCTGGCTCTTTCCATACTTTAGTTAGCAATTCATCAAAATCATCAGGCGTTGGTGCGCCAGTACGTGATTTTACTTTTTGCGTAGCGGCAATATTGTGTAGCAAACCGTATTCTTTATTATTGATCAGTTCACTTTCTTGGCGTTCTTTAACCGTTTCAATGGTTAAGCGTAATTGTTCTTTAATTTGGTTATGTGGGCTGCTATACAAGTCAGAAACACGCGTATGCACATCTACCACGGTATTCACCGCATTCAATACATATTCACGGCCCCATTCTTCGTAATCTACAAACGTTGCTGGTAGCTCACGCTCATCTTTTGCAGAACAATCTACTTCAATAGCGCTTGGATCTTTTGCTTGGTTAACACGATAAATACCTGCCTCTACTGGTACCCATTGCATCAGATGCACCAACCAACGTGGTGTAATCGTGCTAAGCATCGGTACGGTTTTAGTGGCATTCGATAGCGTCCGTGCTGCTACGTCGCTTAATGCAGTTTTAATTTGATTGCTGTCTGTCATGTAAATCTCCTAAAAAAACTTTGGTTAAAAATTTTGCTTAAAATCATGTGTTAATGAGGCGGGGATAATTCTTTAGCTGAACTTCTTGATGCGTTTGATAAGTTATTATGATTTGCCGACGCCTCTAATGGCGCTGCCAGCATCTGAGCCTGTGAAATATTACTGCCTTCGGGTACGCTGCGTGTGAGCCAGACATTGCCGCCTATGGTAGAACCACGGCCAATCGTAATGCGCCCAAGTACCGTTGCACCGGCATAAATCACCACATCGTCTTCAACAATCGGGTGGCGTGCGTTACCTTTAGTCAGGTTGCCATCTTCATCGGTTGGAAAACGTTTAGCACCCAGTGTTACCGCTTGGTATATGCGTACATGCTTGCCTATGATGGCAGTCTCGCCAATCACCACACCCGTACCGTGGTCGATGAAAAAACTTTCATTGATGGTTGCGCCTGGGTGAATATCAATACCGGTTGCGGAGTGCGCAATTTCGGAAATCATGCGGGCAATCAGGGGTAAATCTAAACCATGCAATACATGGGCTAAACGATAGTGAATAGTTGCCAATATGCCGGGGTAACAGACCAACACTTCATCGACACTTCTGGCTGCAGGGTCGCCTTCGTAAGCTGCTTTGATGTCGGTATCAAGTAATACACGCACGGTAGGCAACTGTTTTGCAAACTCACGTACGATTTCTATCGGTGTTTTAATGATGTCGCTCGATGATTGACCATGCTCTAACTGACTGCGGGTGTCTGCCGTAAAGTTCAGCTCTAACTTCACTTGTGCAAGTAATTCGCGCAAAGCGACATCAAGCGTATGGCCAACAAAATAGTCAATGCCTTCATCTTTTAAATCTGGCAAGCCTAAGCGATTAGGAAACAATGCC
>CAINWC010000361.1 GCA_903854305.1 uncultured Pseudomonadota bacterium
ACTCAACGTGCAGCGGTAATCTCCCGCGGTTTCCTCCTTGTCGGCTTGTCATACGCCTGCCCAACAATTGTTGCTGGCGTTTGCACGCTCTGCGACTGAGGGCTGGCATCTGACAAACCTTAAACAAGGCGGACTATCAAGCCAAAGCTATAGGCGTGTCTGTCGGTGGCGGTACGCAATCAGGTACACCTACCCTGACTGGTGCTGGCGTAGGTTCAGACAGTGGTCATGCCGATAGTGTGACTGTTAGCGGGATTGGAGTCTCTACCAGTACAGATACCACGCATACTCTTAATAAAATATTTGATGCTGATAAAGTACAGAAAGAAATTAATGCTCAAGTACAAATTACGCAAGCCTTTGGACAACGTGCTGCAAGTGCTATTGCCGACTATGCAAGCAGCAAAATTCAAGAGGCTGAGCAAAAGCAAACCGAAGCCTTAATTAAACAACAGCAGGCCAACAAAGCCTTGAGTGAAGGACGTACTGAGGATGCACAAACCTTGCAAGCCGAAGCTCAAGCATCAAGTTCTCAAGCAGAAAATTTACGCAACCTATGGGGAGAAACAGGTAGTGCCAGAGTTTCTCTGCACGCACTTGCCGGCGGGCTGGCTAGTGGGGTTGGAGGTATAGCAGGTGCAACTGCAAGTACGCTAGGTGCACCACAAATTGATCAGGCGCTAAGCCAAATGGGCTTACCACAGACATTGAAAGAGGTCTTGATACAAGGAGCCACTGTCGGATTGGGTGCTGCTGTGGGTGGAACAACAGGGGCGGCAGCGGCTGGCAATGAAGTCGCCAATAATTACCTGACCAGTACTCAGCAACTTGCTAAAGACAAAGAACTTGCTGGTTGCAAAACGCTTTCTTGCATTGTAGGCACTAATATCAAATATCTCGGTATCAGTGGTATGCAAGATACCGGTTTGTTAGTCGGTGTTGGTGGCGGCATTGGTTATCAAAGTGTAGAACAGGCGGCCGCAATTGTTGATTTGGTTAAGAACCTGCCAGAAACCTTAACTGCGCTTAAAGCAATCGTCAGTGATCCTGATTTCCGTGCAAAAGTGGGCGATCAGATTGCTGATGAGTATAAGCAACGGATTGATATGCAAACCCGTGCTTACAATGATGGCGGTTGGGATGGTAGCATAACCGCTGGTGTTGAGGCAGGCCGACTCGCGGTGGATATTGTGGCAATGGCTACCGCAGTGGAAGGCGCAACAAAACTCACTGCCACAATCGCTAAAACCAGTACCGAGGTTGTAGGCAATGCAACAACGACACTCGTAGTTGCAGTAGCAAAAACCTTTGATAAACTGGATGTTGCGTCACAAACCAAGTGGCTGACTGAAACGGCTTCTTGGCGGGCGGCGACTAGTACACTTGTAGACTTAGAAGCGCAGGCAGGTAATTCAGCACATCCATTGCTAAGGCATGGCGATCAAGTAGAATTAGTTCAACTTAAAACGCGATCTATGACTGGTGAAACACCTGATGGCATGCAGGCATCAATACCTGAAGCATCTACACGATGGCTTAATAATGAAGATATGCTTACAGCCATCAAGCAAGCACAGACAGAGTTTGCTAAAACCAACAAAGTTGGCCCTTATACTTGGGATGCTGGCAAGGTTGTTGGTGATGGCTACTATGCAGGAGGAGTTATGTATAGCAAAGCAACAGAAATAACAGTCGTGTTAAACTCAAAAGGTATGCCGATTACAGCCTATCCTAAACTTCCAAAGATATAATTTTATGAGTAATCAAATACATATTAACTTGGACTATGTTGCCATCTTAGCGACCGAAGCCTTGGCTGAGTGGCAGGATCATGTAATAGAATTCGTTTCTAGGGATGACTATTCCTATCAAAAATGTACAAATGATAAGTCTAAGATGTTAACACTTATTACAAACCCACTTCGAGAGGCATGGAATGGAAAGCCCCGAAGCGCTAGCGCAGAGTGGGAGGTGAACCGTTTAGAAATTAAGAATTCGTTACAATATGTATTAAATGTAGATGAGAATATTCCGTATTCAGAATACAAACACATACCAAATTTAATGTTAAAGCAAGGCGGTATGTGTAATAAAGCATTTTTTAATGCGCCCCCAAATCTAATTGCACCCAATGATAAATATAAACTTTGCGAGTGGATGTGGGAAGCCCTCTTCCCCAACGAGGATTGGCATACAGACGTTAGCGATTGGGTTGTTGTAATACCAGAATGAAACAAGTATTCAAAGGCACTTACTTTTACGCCAGCGTGAATGAGCAAAGTGGCATTAAAGCGGGTGACGGCGGCTTTCAAGTGAATGTGAATGGCAATGCCAACCTGACGGGAGCGGTAATTGCGAGTGCAGATAAAGCGATTCAAAACAATCTGAACAGCCTGACTACGCAAACACTGACCATTTCGAACATTGAGAATAAGGCAGACTATAAAGCGGATGCAATGAGCATGAGCGCAGGGGTTGGCCTCAACAAGCAACCCGATGGCATGTTAAAGAACTCGCCC
>CAINWC010000362.1 GCA_903854305.1 uncultured Pseudomonadota bacterium
AGAGCAACTGATTTGTAATCAGTAGGTGGTCTGTTCGAGTCGGACAAGGGGCACCATTTTAGCTTCAATTGGGTCATGATGCCAGAGTGACCAATGATGTTGAGATATTCCAGTTTTGGCCCATCACATTCGGTATAATTCTGCTATTCGAAGTCATTCGTTTGGTCTTTTGCCCGATCTTTCTATAAGACAGAAGTGGATTGAAATTTAAATATGAAAAATACTGTAATTCTGATCGCTTTAACCAGCATATTGGGTGCCTGTACAACATATCAATATAAACCTACTGAGGATATGACTAGGTTTTATGTGGACAAATTGAGTTGTGAGAATTTATATACCCAGGGTTTTAATATTTGGGGTAACAAAGTTTATGGCGATATTGGCAAACAGGGTGCTGCGAGAGATTGCATGCTTGCCAAAGGGTATCAATCGCTTGACTAGGTAATGCAACTGATTCTTACAGGAAATTTTTATTACGGCACAAGGCTTAAAAATAAATATTCAAAAAAGATAATCAGATGCACAACACCTTGAAGCACGGTAGTTCTTCCAAGCGCTAAAGTTAAGCTTCCAATAAAAAAGCTTAAATACATTAAGACCATGTTTAGCGGACTAATGCCCAAAGTGAGTGGCAGATTAAAAATGATTGCAATTGCAGCAACTGTGGGTATGGTTAAGCCAATACTTGCTAGAGCTGATCCCAGTGCCAAGTTTAAGCTACCCTGTAAGCGATTGGCCCGTGCCGCCCGAACTGCTGCATAGATTTCGGGCATGAGTACTAATAGAGCAATTGCAATACCCACAACGGTCTTGGGTGCCCCGGCTGTTCTGATCGCTGATTCAATGGCGGGACTTAGAACCTCAGCCAAACCTACGACGATGACAAGTGATACGAGCAATAAGAGTGCGCTGATAGTTGCTTTAAGAGGACTTGGCTTTTGGGCATGGACATCGCCATTGGTTTTATGTTCCTCTAGCGCTGGTAAATAATAATCGCGATGACTGATGGTTTGAAAAATTAAGAAGGCAAGATACAGGGTAAATGAAGCAATGCCAGCAAAGGCTAGCTGACTTTGTGTGAAATCTGGCCCAGGCGTGCTTATTGTAACAATAGGCATAACCAAAATAAAGGTAGCTAAAGCAGTGAGGACTGCCAGCGCGGAAATAGCACCTTCGTTACGAAAATTCATTTCATATTGCTTAAGGCCGCCTATGAAGATGCAAAGACCCACTACACCATTAACGACAATCATGACTGTAGCAAATACGGCATCGCGTGCAATAAATTCTGAGCCATCGTGACCGGAGAGCATCATAGCTATGATCAAAGATACTTCAATGATCGTGACGCTAATTGAGAGCACGAGGGTGCCAAAGGGTTCACCAGTTTTGTGGGCAATCACTTCAGCGTGATGGACCGCTGATAGAACTGCGCCAACTAGGGTTGCAACTAGTAAAATAATGAACCATGTGTGGGTTAAAAGATTGGCCATGGTGGTGTTTAAGTCGTAGTGAGGAGGGCTATCAGTCAAGATAGCTAATAGTGGGTAATATAGAGCAATTCCATTTTAAG
>CAINWC010000363.1 GCA_903854305.1 uncultured Pseudomonadota bacterium
TGAATTTCCCGTACTTATCAGATGGCATGTGGTTCTTAACACAGCATAAACGTTGGGGCTTGCTCAAAGCTGATCCTGATTACTTGGCAGTGGCGACCAAAATCAATCAGGTCAAATTGTATTCTGAAGCGGCCTCTCAACTAGGTATCAGTGTGCCAAAAGATACGATGCGTTCAAGTAAATTAATGGATGGCGTGGTGTGGGATGGTAAAAATCCGGCGGCTTATGCTGCTAGTTTCAAGATTAGAGCTTAACGGGTTTTTTTAAAGGGTTTTTTAAGATTTTTTTAAAAACATTAAGGAATTTTTATGAGCGCAACCAGCATCAGTAAAGAGAGCTTAAAAGTCATTATGCAAAACAAAGATACTGTTGTCAGTAAAGGAGATGCAATGACTACGACAGAAAATAAAGGAATTGTAAAGGTTGCAGAAGTGCGCAAAAGCAAGCCTAGCCAGTTAACGATTCATGCTAATAGTTTTTTAAAGTGGCTAATTCCACCTGTTTTTGGCATTTTGATGTTGCTGGCAATTTGGACATTGATCTCACATCAATCACCCAATTTACCTGGGCCACTTAAAACATTTCACTCCGCAGTTGCGCTATTTAGCGATCCCTTTTACGACCATGGCCCGAATGACAAAGGCGTTGGCTGGAATATTATCGCTTCATTAAAACGTGTAGCGCTGGGTTTTGGCTTGGCGGCTTTGGTGGGCATTCCACTGGGCTTCATTATTGGGCGCTTTGAATTCGTATCACGTATGGCAGCACCAGTGATTAGCTTATTACGCCCAGTATCACCGCTGGCATGGCTACCCATTGGATTACTGGTATTTAAAGCCGCTGACCCAGCAGCCATTTGGGTGATCTTCATCTCGGCGATTTGGCCGATGATCATCAACACCTCGGTGGGCGTAAGCAAAGTGCCGCAAGACTACATGAACGTAGCAAAGGTACTTAATTTAAGCGAGTGGAAGATTGTGACAAAAATACTTTTTCCGTTTGTGTTGCCTTACATGATGACTGGTGTACGTCTTTCTATCGGTGTGGCGTGGTTGGTAATTGTGGCAGCAGAAATGCTGACAGGTGGCGTGGGTATTGGCTTCTGGGTATGGGATGAATGGAATAACTTGAATGTTGAGCACATCATCATTGCGATTTTTGTCGTAGGTATTGTGGGCTTACTTTTGGAATTAGCGCTCACACAAATCGCTAAAAAGTTTAGTTACGAATAACTAAGCACGCAATCAAATATTAGCAATCACAGCCCAAAAAATCACAATCTAAACATTTAGGAATCATCATGAAAAAAACGCTCAATCTAGAAAAATTCAATGCTGAAAGATATGTGCAGCTAGAAAATGTAGACATGACTTTTACCACTAAAAAAGGAGCTTTCAATGCGCTCAAAAATATCAACCTGAGCATTAAAGAAGGCGAATTTATCTCGATCATCGGGCACTCAGGCTGCGGAAAATCGACCGTGTTGAATCTAATCGCAGGCTTGATGCAACCGACAGAAGGCTTACTCTTTTGCGCAGGTCGAGAAATTGCCGGCCCTGGTCCAGAGCGTGCCGTGGTGTTTCAAAACCACTCACTACTGCCTTGGCTCACTTGTTATGAAAACGTGTATTTAGCTGTAGAACGTGTTTTTGGCGCAAGTGCTGAAGCAAAAGAAACCAAAGCGCAACTTAAAACGCGTACTGATGCCGCGCTAGAACTTGTCGGTTTAACCCATGCAAGCGATAAAAAACCAAATGAGATTTCAGGTGGTATGAAGCAGCGCGTAGGCATAGCACGTGCTTTGGCAATGGAGCCGAAAGTGCTATTACTGGATGAGCCATTCGGTGCATTAGACGCCTTAACTCGCGCGAATCTACAAGATGAGTTGATGAGAATTATGGCGAAATCTGGCTGTACGGCTGTCATGGTCACGCATGATGTTGATGAAGCTGTACTGCTGTCAGACCGAGTCGTGATGATGACGAATGGCCCTAGTGCAGGCATAGGCGAGATTTTAGAAGTGAGCCTACCTCGACCAAGAGCACGCTTAGCACTAGCCGAGGATAAAGATTACAACCATTTACGTAGCGAAGTCTTGCGTTTTTTGTATGAGCGTCATGCCAAAAAAGTAGCCTGATTAATCTATACCTTTCATCCAATAAATCTATCCAATATAAATATCTAGAAAAAGGAATTAACAATGAAGCAGAATAAAACTTTTAAACTTAATTTAGTCATCGCCTGTACTGCATTTGCCCTTTCTAGCATAACGCAAGCCGCTTACGCAGAAGAGGTGCCAGATGCTGAATATACTTTGCTTGACGCTATCATGCAGGGGAAACCCCTGACCAGCTTTAGGTTGCGTTATGAAAATGTGGGGCAAGATGGCAATGCGCCTGTATTAACACCGGCTAGACCACTTGAGGATGCAAATGCGATTACGTTACGCAGTTTAATTGGCTGGCAAACTGCCCCTTTTCATAATTTTAGCTTTACTGCCCAATTGATTAATGTAAGCAAGCTAGAAGATAACTTTAACGACAGCACGCCAGCGACCGGCTCGCTTAATGCAGCTTCGAATCAACCCAATAAACTTGCCTATGCAAAAGTTGTTGACCCAGACTACACAGGCGTGAATCAGCTTTACGTGGATTGGACCGGCATTAAAAACACCAAACTGCGCCTTGGTCGCCAACAGGTTAATTTAGATAACGTACGATTTATTGGTGACATTGGCTTTAGGCAGGTCATGCAAGTGTTTGATGGCGCCTCTGTACTGAATAAATCCATTCCTGATACAGAAGTGTATCTAGCGCACTTTGAATCAGTACAACAAATCAATACCAAACTGCGTACCAACGGTGCCTTGGATATTGCCAATATCAAATACCGCATTTCACCTACAGAGTCTGTGGTTGGCTATGGCTATTTATCTAGCTTTAATGATTTAGGCTTTGGCAATGTCTGGTTTGGTGGAACAACGAACGCAGGCGCTAATCAATCCAATCAAGTATTTGGCCTGCGTTTAGATGGCGTGCATAAGCTCAATGATGATTGGAAAGCCCTTTACACCGCTGAGTACGCCAAACAAAGTGATTACAAGGGTGGCGATAGCCGCATTGATGCGCATTATTACAAAGTTGGCGGTGGCGCTGCTTATGGCAATCTGACATTACGCGCTGACCAAGAGTTGCTAAGTAGCAATAACGGCACCTACGCCTTTCAGACGCCATTCGGAACCAACCATTTATTCCAAGGTTGGGTGGATAAGTTTTTAGCGACACCTAAAGAAGGTATTAAAGATTCATTCATCACCGCCACTTATAAATATGGTGACTTCGCATTATCTTCTGAATATCACGTACTAAACTCAGATGTGAATTTCCATCAGGTAACAGGAGGCACTGGCAATCAATATGGGACTGAATGGGATGCCGCACTCACTTACAACTACAACAAAAATATCATGACAAAAATTGAATATGGTAAATATAGTGAAAGTGATCAGTATCAACCAACGGCAGCGATAACGCAGGCTAGTCGTATCCGTGACACAGATAAACTTTGGCTGACCGCGATGTACACATTTTAACTTCACGGTTTCTATTTAAATCTCGCGTGATCACTTCCTAACATTATGCACCATGATGGATTGCCATTTTGGTGCATAAGCACGTTTATGCGCTAAAAAAATTATTATCCTTAATAAAAATAACAACTAACTATCTGTATTTAAATGGATTTATAAAAATAATATTTATTGGTACAGCACTTGCTTATTAGGCATTGAAAGCCTGAATTAACGCACTAAATAATCTAACTTAAAAGATGATTGAATTATGCAAAAAATGAAATTAGTCGTGGTGGGTAACGGTATGGCTGGCATGCGCACTGTGGAAGAGCTGCTGAAAATTGCGCCTCATATTTATGACATTACCGTGTTTGGTGATGAGCCCTACCCTAACTACAACCGCATCATGCTGTCGCCAGTGCTTGCTAATGAGCAAACGATTGATGACATCATATTGAATACCCGCGAATGGTACGCAGAGCACAACATTACCCTGCATACCAACGCACGCATCAATAAAATTGATCGTAAAAACCGCGTGGTGTATGCGGAAGATGGCACTAGCGCGGAATACGACCGCTTGTTGCTGGCGACTGGCTCTAAGCCATTTATGTTGCCGATTCCAGGGAGTGATTTAGAAGGTGTGATTGGCTATCGTGACATTAAAGATACCAATGACATGATAGACGCAGCAAAAGTACATAAACATGCAGTGGTGATTGGTGGCGGATTACTTGGCTTAGAAGCGGCGAATGGCCTTAAGATTCAAGGCATGGATGTCACTGTAGTGCATAAGAACGAATGGCTACTAGAAAAGCAGCTCGATAAAACCGCTGGAAAAATGCTGCAAAAAAATCTGGAAGCCAAAGGTTTAAACTTTTTACTGAATAAAAATACCGAGTTATTGATTGGTGACGGCGCTGATTCAAAAACTGGCGGTCGTGTAAAAACGGCACGCTTTACCGACGGCTTAGAGATTCCCGCTGATTTAGTGGTGATGGCAGTAGGTATTCGCCCGAACTTTGCCTTGGCGGAATCTGCTGGTATTTATTGCAACCGTGGCATTGTGGTGAACGACACCATGCAAACTTACGACCCACGCGTGTATGCGGTGGGCGAGTGCGTAGCGCACCGCGGAATTTCCTATGGTTTAGTTGCCCCATTATTTGAAATGGCCAAAGTATGCGCGACCCACTTAGGCAATTTTGGTATCGGTTTATATAAAGGCTCAGTCACTTCAACCAAACTAAAAGTCACGGGCATTGATTTATTCAGTGCAGGTGACTTTGCGAGTGGTGAAAGCGCGGTTGATGATGGACGTGAAGAAATTGTTTTGCACGATGCAATTGGCGGGGTTTACAAAAAACTCGTCATTAAAAATGACAAAATTATTGGCAGCGTGCTTTATGGGGATACCACGGATGGTTCGTGGTATTTTCAAATGCTTAGAGATGGCAAAGCGATTCACGAGATTCGCGACCATTTAATGTTTGGTCAAGATTCATTAGGTAATACTGGCCATCAAGGCCAAGACAAAGCCGCCGCCATGACCAACGAAATGGAAGTCTGCGGCTGTAATGGCGTGTGCAAAGGCACCATTGTGAAAGCCATTCAAGATAAAGGCTTATTCACCATTGATGACGTGAAAAAACAAACCAAAGCAGGTTCGAGCTGTGGTTCGTGCGTAGGCTTGGTTGAGCAAATATTAGCGTCAACTTTAGGTGGTGGTTATGCACCACCGTCTACCAGCAAAGCGATATGCGGTTGCTCGGATAAAAACCATGAAGAAGTGCGTGCAGAGATTCGCACTAAGAAGTATTTAAATATTCCAGACGCCATGAAAGGTATGGCTTGGCGCACGCCTAATGGCTGCGCTACTTGTAGACCA
>CAINWC010000364.1 GCA_903854305.1 uncultured Pseudomonadota bacterium
ATGCACTAACCGTAATTGTTTTGCCAGTTCGATTTGATTTGTTATGGTAATAGGCTGGTTTTTTACCGCCTGCAATAACTGGGACACTTCCCGCTACAGCATCTTTCTCAGTGATTAGCTGCCCCTTCCTGATTTCAACCACATCCCCCAACCGCCTCACCTCCCACTCTCCAGTAAACCCCGGCAGGCGTTGCTTGCCCGTGAGTAGTTGCTGCATTGCGGCTTGCTTGATGTCGCGCTTCTTGGCGATGAGCTTGTCCTGCGCAACCAGCAACGCATCCACATCGGATAGAACTGTGGCGATGGCGCGTTGTTCGCTCTCTAATGGAAACGGAAGTCTTATATCTCGAATAAGCTTTGTATTGAGATTTGGTTGTCCGTTACCAGTAGCAACGACATCGCGAAGATACTTGGTTTTTGTATTTATATAGTGGCAAACAAATTCTTTGTCACCAGTTTTCTGATTGATTATTGCGGCAATTCCGTCATTCGCACAGCAAGTAATAGCAAGGAGCTTCGCTACTCCCAGAGTAGCCCCACTGTTCGCAATAATCAAAGTGCCACTATTTAGCGTACGACTATGCTTGGCTCCTTCTTCAGTTAAAAATCCGACTGTTTCTGAAACATAAGCCTGATTTTCAGAAATATTTGTCAATGACGCGACGGTCAACCATGGAATGAAAGTCCCATTGAAGTATCTTGGGTCCCCCGCTGGTCTTGGTGAACCCCCGCGAACGACTGAACCCAAGTCTCCAACGCATGCAACTTCCCAATCTTCAGGAATCACCCCCACCTCAGTTTGCTTATAGCCCTGTTTGATACGTGGTGTATCCATCATTACTTGGTAACTGGCTGGTGCTTCCTGAACGGTGAATGACTCATTCATTCTCGTCACCTGCTTGCGGCATGTTCAGCAATTTATCAAAGTCTGATGCGAATAATCGGTCTTGCACGATACGGTATTGTTCAAACTCACTTTCGGCGTGGGCTTTAGCAATCTCAGCGGTAATTTTTCCTGCATCTTGCAAAATGTTACGTTCGTCAAATTCCAAAAAGCTATCTAGACGTGTGGCCCAATCTTGCATGGTCATGGGAATGTTGCGTTTGGCGCGTTCTTCTGCCAAGTCTAGGTAGGCATTGACGATACGGCCTAACGATTCTAGCTCTGGTTGTGTGAGGTAGTTTTTAGCCACTACCACATCGGTTTTAACAATTTTACCTTCGGGGGCATTGGCCCAACTGGTTAAACCCATGTGTGGTTGCTGCTTATCTGCACGTTTAACAATGAGTTCAGCGGCAGTGTGGCCATGTATGGCAAAGTGCAGTTTGTTTTGTATCTTGGCAAAAAAAGCTTGGGTAGTGACTGCGTCTTTGCTGTAATCAAGGCTGGTGGCGTAAATATCGGTGATTTTTTGGTAAAACTTGCGCTCACTGAGGCGAATTTCTCTAATTTCAGCCAGTAGTTGCTCAAAGTAATCTTCACCTAAATAAGTGCCGTTTTCCAACCGCTTTTTATCTAACACAAAACCTTTGATGGCAAATTGCTTAAGCACCTGCGTTGCCCATTGGCGAAACTGGGTGGCGCGTTTGGAGTTGACGCGGTAGCCGATGGCGATAATCATGTCCAGATTGTAAAAATCCA
>CAINWC010000365.1 GCA_903854305.1 uncultured Pseudomonadota bacterium
CAGGGCCAAACTCACGAACAGCTTTAACATAAAAATTAGTAAGAATTTCACCTCCAACACGAACATTGGTACAGGCATTAAACGCCTCTCTCACTGAAATCCCATAAGCCGCCAAATTACGATCATTCACTTGTGCTGCCCCCAGCGAAACCGTATGTCCATTAGCAATTAAACTCGCAGCCAACGCAACAGCAGAATCAGCAGAATTCATGTAATAAGATCTGACCATGTGCTTACGTTTTGCCCAAGGCAAATACTTAGGTCCAGCATCCGCAATTGCAAACTGATGGCCGCGTGATTCAGCAGAAATAACCGCCGCCATCGTTTCAGGATGTACTGTAGGCGCACACTGTTTAATCAATGCCGCAAACTCAGGTGTAACACCATTTACTTGCTGAGCCATCACCGAGCCGCATGTTAAAATTAACAACAAGAAGAAAACTAAATATTTCTTATTGGGCATCATTACTAAAAAGCCGTAACCGCAATAAATTTATCAACCAACACAACGTCTTTAACCCGCACTTGAATTTGTGCCAACTCCTCAGCTGATAACACTTTCACCTTGTCTGCATATCTACTTTTAGGCTTATCAGAACCTTCGCGATTATTTTCAGCAGAAGGCGCTTTTTGAATAACTTTAACTACCTGGTCTTTTAAGGCCTCACGCGATGCAGCCCATTTATCCGCAGGCGTATTTTCTTTGATTTCTAGCGCATCAACGATAGCTTCAGAAGCCACATTCCGAAGCACTGCCGACCGCTTTGGCGCAGGCATTTTTGCTCTAGCGTCCATCACAGGGTTTTCGTAATAAAACGCCTTACGGCCGTAAATAGCAGGCTGTCCAGCCACAAAGACAACCATGTCATAGTATGACAAACTCAGAAACTCGCCGTCCGTCATCAGGTCACGGCCAGTCTTATCCGTACTCAAAGAAACAGAACCCGACTTGATACCAATCATATCTCGGCTATAGGAGGCCTTCTCTTCAGTAATCGTAGTCTGACCTGTCATACGCGAGAGCTTTTCTGCCGTCTCAATCTTGTTCGGTGCATAAGCAATCCTAGTAGCTGCACCTGAATCTACCGCCTGTTTATCACCATATAATTCTTCAATTTGCGTAATGTCCTGTGCCAGCATAAACATACGAATACCATAGCCCGCCACATAGCCTAAAGCTTCCTGCAAAATCGGCAGCTTTTTCAGCGAAGGCATTTCATCAATAATCATTAAAAGCGGAAAAGTGTAATTCTTAGCACTGCGCCCATCTTCAAACGCCATATCCGACGCATTGCGACGAATAAATAGCGCATAGAAAAGACGTGTAAGCGGCACCATACGCTCCATATCAGCAGGACCAACCACGTAATATAACGAAACAGGCTTATCACCCGTCATCAAATCACGCACTAAAAAATCAGAACAAGACGTATTCTTTGCAACAATAGGATCGAGATATAACGATAATAAAGACTTGGCCGTACTCAATACGCCAGACCTATCTTTATCCTCTTTGTTCTGCATAGTTTTCGCAACATTGGCCACAATAGGATGTGTTTTAGTAAGCTTGCCGTTTGAATCTTTCCAGCCCCTCGTGCCTTCACGATCATGTACGGCAGACAACATGTGTGTGTACATTTGTTTATCAGAATCCCAGTTAGGATCACCCAAAAACAAAGCAATACCTTCCATAGAGCCGTTCTTTTCAGCATAACGCATGTGCAATGCCAAGCCCATTAAGAACTCAAAAGCAGCTTTATCGAAATAATCCTCTAAACCACCACCATTAGGATCGCATACCATCGACATAATCATTTGCGCATCTTGCACATCAAAATCTGTATGAATGCGTATTTCTTCAAGAGGATTCCAGCGTGCAGACGTACCGTCAGTACAAGAAGGCTCAAACTTCATCACAACCTGCCCTGCCGCCTGCCTAAAGCCCGCAGAAAGCGCATGCGCTTCGCCTTTTGGATCGTTCACAAAAACAGAATTAGGCCACGTAAGCAATGTAGGAATAACCATACCCACACCCTTACCTGATCGCGTAGGGCAGAATGCAAAAATATGCGTATTCCCACCATCAAGCAGCAGCTCAACCTTAGAAACCACTGATTTCCTAATAGAAAACATAGGGCGGCCATCATCGTTACGTTTTTGCACTTTACGGTAAAAAAAACGACCTTTACCGCGCACCATCATAGGTTCATAACGCCTATCGAACTTACGATGATACGGATGAATTATTTTACCGCCAGAATCCATCATCACCGACCCAACAACAACGCCAACCGACTTATGACCAGGCGCTGAAATAAACCCTGTCTGATCTACTTCACTTTTTTCCGCCCAATGCGCAGAACCATGCAAACCTGACATCCCGCCTGTATATCGCGCCAGCCATAAAGACACGCCCACGCCAATGATAATAGAGAAAGTAATCGACGCCACGCCCATAATAAGCATGATGTGAACATTCGACTTCAAAGCCTCAATATCAGTAAGACGCCAACCCCACCCCACCCAATCCGAAGGCAAGTAAAAAGCAAAACCCGGCAATCTAAACAAAGCCTCACCAAGATTAACGTCATATTGATACTGCGACGCGAACCACTGTGTAGGAAGCATGCCGGAACAAAAGAAAGCACAAAACATCAACATAAATGCAATAATTGCATTCTGCGCAGGCGATCTTTTTGACTTATAGGAAGGAAGTGTGGATTTTGCCATTAGTAAAAATATAAATCACATTATTAAATAATCTTTTGCAGCAAAAGAAATTATGATTTAACTTTTGAATCTACTAATAAAGGAAACTCGGTACTAACACCATCCGCGACCGCGCGAACTTTACTCGCAGTAGTTTCATAAGTTTCTAAAGAAGCATAACCCACCAATTGAAATTCAGGAGTTGCTTTTTTTACCAAGTCCATGGCGCTCTCAGCATTCTCTGAAACAACCACTTGTTGAACAATCTCAGGCATCGTCTTGGTAACGCCATCGACCATTTTTGATAATTGCCCTTGAACTAAAAATACATGCTTACTTAATGTTTTCATAAAATTCCTAGAAAATAAATTTAGAAAATAACTTAAGCGTAATAATACCAGCTAAACCAATAAATGAATTAAATAATTAACATTCAAATATTAAAAATCAGCGCCCATG
>CAINWC010000366.1 GCA_903854305.1 uncultured Pseudomonadota bacterium
TCTCATACAAACGCCTAGTGCCACATTACGAAGCACCGGTTAAATTGGCTTATTCAGCTAAAAACCGTTCTGCTGCTATCCGTATCCCATTTGTACATTCTGACAAAGCACGCCGTGTTGAAGCGCGCTTCCCAGATCCTATCGCTAACCCGTACTTGGCATTTTCAGCATTGATGATGGCTGGTTTAGATGGCGTACAAAACAAGATTCACCCAGGTGAGCCAGCTACAAAAGACTTGTACCATCTTCCACCAGAAGAAGATGCATTGATTCCAACGGTATGTTCTTCACTAGAGCAAGCGCTTGAGCATCTAGATAAAGACCGTGAGTTCTTAACACGCGGCGGTGTATTTACTGAAGATTGGATCGACAGTTACATCGCGCTTAAGATGGAAGAAGTGAACAAGTTACGTATGACACCACACCCAGTTGAGTTTGGTTTGTACTATTCCTGCTAAGCACTTAATTGCAAGTGTTAAATTATTTGGCTAAGTCACTTAATTAGCTTAAATAATGGATAAAAAGGGGCGATTTTTCGCCCCTTTTTTCGTCTAGGTCAACCTGACCAATAGGCCATACGTTGCCTAATTAAATCATTTCTACTAAACTGCTTCTATGAAAAAATATTTATCATTATTTGCCATTGTTACTGCCATACTTTCCAGTAGCGCTTTTGCTGAAATTTATAAACGTGTAGATGCCGATGGCCGTATCACTTACTCTAATGTTAAAACCAAAGGAGCTACCCGCTTAGAGTTAGACCCTGACGCGAATACTATTACGAATGATCGCCCTAAAAATACAGCTAACACGTCTACCGCCAACAAGCGCACCGCCACGCCAGAAGGCTTTCCTAAAGTTGACAAGCAAACGCAAAATAACCGCGATAGTAAACGTAAGGACATTTTGCAAGGCGAGTTAGACGCTGAAAAAACGGCGCTAGAGGAAGCCAAGAAAGCCTATGCAGAAGGTGAGTCTAACCCTGAAGTTTTCAAAACGGCAAGCGGTAAAACATTTCGTAACGTACCAAAGTTTGATGAAAAAATGAAGGGCTTACAGACCGATGTAGACAACCACCAAAAAAATATCGAGCTGCTTCAAAAAGAGCTTGATACGCTTCATTAGCTCAATGCGCCTTCAACGGGCTAAGGCAGTAAAGTAAATATTGCTCATCGTCCTCTAGCTAGTCAAAGGGTGATTTTAGCTTAATTTAAACCTTGTTTTAATATTGGCCTACCTTTTGCTTTAATCATAGTATTATCATTCATCAAATTGAATTTAACATTACTATGGTCCAACAAACACCCAATCACTTTGCTGGCTTAGAACATTTAGCCACCGCAATCATCTTGCTAGATGATGATCGCCGCGTGGTATACATCAATCCGGGCGCTGAAATCATTTTTGCATTCAGTGCCACGCAAATCACTGGCCTAAAAATTAGTGAAGTATTTCCTGATTGCGAAATATTGATGCTCGCCGTTAAAAATGCTATTGAGCAACAAAGTCCGTTTCGCGAGCATGAGTTTGCCATTAGCACACATCGGCAACAGTCTTTTGCCGTGACCTGCACCGTTACGCCAATAGACTCACCCAATGCCTGCTTAATACTAGAGTTTCAGCAGATGGATGCGCAACTGCGCATTGCCCGTGAAGAGCGCATGCTGATTCAGCAGCAAGCCAATGCCGAGCTGTTACGCAACCTTGCCCATGAAATTCGCAACCCCCTAGGTGGCTTGCGTGGTGCGGCTCAACTACTAGAACACGAACTACCCTCACCAAGTTTGCGCGAATATACGCAAGTGATTATAAAAGAGGCCGATCGCCTGCAATCGCTGATGGATAGATTGCTCATTCCACATCGCGTGCCTAAATATCAGCCAACCAATATCCATGAAGTGCTAGAACGCGTTAGAAGCTTATTACTGGCCGAGTCACCTAAAGATGTGCTGATTAAGCGTGATTACGATTTAAGCTTGCCTGAATTGATCGGCGACCGTGAAAAACTCATACAAGCCGTGCTCAACATTGCGCGTAATGCCGTACAAGCCATGCAAGCGCACAATACGACCGCTCGCCAAATTACCTTTAGAACCCGTGCTGAAAGACAAGTCACGCTTGCCAGAAAACGCTATCGTGTAGCCATTAAGCTGGAAATCATTGATAACGGCCCGGGTATACCCGCAGATATTCGTGACCGCATTTTCTACCCGCTGGTATCAGGCACTGAAGGCGGCTCAGGTTTAGGCTTAACGCTGGCACAAACATTTATCACTCAGCATCACGGCATGATTGAATGTGATAGCACGCCAGGAAAAACCTGCTTTACAATTTTGTTACCCATTGAAACAACGGCGATTAAACCAGCTGTGATTAAAACGTAGATTATTTTCGCCACTTTATTATTGAGAAATTTATGAAACCAATCTGGATTATTGACGACGACAAATCTATCCGCTGGGTATTTGAAAAAGCCTTGGCGCGTACAGATTTAGAATTTAAGACTTTCTCCTCAGTTGCCGAGGCACTTAACGCACTAGAACGTGAACAACCGCAAGTGGTTGTTAGTGACATTCGCATGCCGAATGGCTCTGGCCTAGATTTTTTAAGTGAAATCAAACAAAAATATCCAGATATTCCAGTCATTATCATGACGGCATATTCTGATTTAGAAAGCGCAGTGGCAGCCTTTCAAGGCGGTGCATTTGAGTATCTTGCCAAACCGTTTGACGTTGACCAAGCCATCGATGTGATCAAACGCGCTGTCGATGAAAGCACTAGGCAAGCGACTGAAAAAGTGAGTTTAGAAGAAACACCAGAGATTATTGGTCAAGCACCTGCCATGCAAGAGGTTTTTAGAGCCATAGGACGCTTGAGCCGCTCACATGCCACCGTATTAATCAATGGTGAATCAGGTAGCGGCAAAGAGCTTGTAGCAAGCGCGCTGCACCGCCATAGTCCACGTGGTGATAAACCATTTATTGCCATTAATACCGCGGCAATTCCTAAAGACCTACTTGAATCAGAATTATTCGGTCATGAGCGCGGTGCGTTTACTGGCGCTCAAGCGTCAAGACGCGGTCGGTTTGAACAAGCGGATACAGGCACATTATTTTTAGATGAAATTGGTGACATGCCGCCAGACCTGCAAACACGGCTATTGCGTGTGTTGAGTGATGGCCAGTTTTACCGTGTGGGCGGCCATCAACCGATTAAAGTGAATGTGCGTATTATTGCCGCCACTCATCAAGACTTAGAAGAGCGTGTAAAAGTAGGACTATTTCGTGAAGACTTATTCCACCGCTTGAATGTAATCAGGCTAAGATTACCGGCATTACGTGAGCGCAGAGAAGATATTCCATTACTCATAAAACACTTTTTACAACACAGTGCTACAGAATTAGGGGTAGAAGCCAAGCAGCCATCAGCCGCCGCACTTAAATTTTTAAGCGCCGTTAACTGGAGCGGCAATGTACGCCAGTTGGAGAACGTATGTCACTGGTTAACTGTAATGGCACCTGGCCAAAACATTGATGTTGCCGACCTGCCGCCCGAACTTAAAGATGACAACAGTAAATCCGCATCGGCATTATCTTGGCAAGAAGCACTTGGCAATGAAGTCATGGATGCGCTTAACCGTGGTGAACAACAAGTGCTAGAAACCCGCACGCAAATATTTGAACGCATTTTAATCACCAAAGCACTTGCACATACTAATGGTCGTCGTATAGAAGCAGCTAATCAATTAGGGATGGGACGTAACACGTTGACACGTAAAATTCAGGAATTGGGAATAGAGGAGTAATTTTTGAACTTATAGTTTCACTTGATTCATTTTAATCATGCTCCAGGCTGACTTAATAAAAAATGGCACCCGAAGAGAGAAAATACCTTATTCAGTGAGCTTAGTCCTAAATGATTAGTATTATGTGCAATCGGCTTGTGAAATTGGTTATGCGACACTAGAAATCTTGATTGAAAGTCTGACGGATGTCGAGATTAATGACATCAACATCGTACAAAAGAAATGACAGGTCTACAAAATGCACAACAGACTTTAGTTAAAGCTGGGCTGAGTTAACTGTGTGTTATTGAAGTGTCTTGTAAAACATCTTTATAAGCAACGACCATAAAACTAGATGGCTAATTGTGCATAATGCGATTTAAACTTTAATTGCTTTGGTTCTGTTTAGAGGGAATGAGTTTGCCTTGTTAGCATCTATTTTATTGATAAAGAATACTTGAGCCAGCCTTGAATCTGCTAACGTCGTACCGAAAAAGTTATTAGCAGCATGGAATATATCGCCTTCAAATAGAATGAGCGTGTTGTAAACATTATTAACTCTAACCACCTCATCAAACATACTGTGGAAATCAGTATCCATAATAATTTCCCCAGCCTTAAAACGCTCATCGTTTAACTCGTAAGCACGCTTATATTTTTCCTGATCAAAGCTAGCATTCTTTCGGTACAAAGAAGTACCTGAGTTTAGTGGCGCATCAGGCGTTAAATACAAGACACCTGCGAATATCGTATTTGTATCAGTATGAATCACGCCTTGTTTATAGACTTCTGAAACACTTTGAAAGCTTGAAGAAATCGCCCAGCGCATGTGATCATGCTCGTGAATATGAAATACGGATATTATTTTTTTGAGCACTTTGGCTTGCAATGCACTATCTAAAGTGTGCAAATCCTGTGTTCTACAGCCCGGATATACGTAATCTAAATTAGTTTCTTCATGGCGAAACTTATACTTTTGCGCTAATGCAAACTTTCTGATTGCATCGGGATCGTCATAAAAATTATCTACAACTGTTACTGGATATAAATTCATATTTTTACTTACTCTTAGGTTAACTCTGAAAATATTTGTGTTTGCACAACTAATCAATATACAAAAAAAACGGCACCCGAAGATGCCGTTTTTTTATTATTGCATTAAGCTTATTTTAAGCTTCTATAACTAACACAGGGTTAACCCTGCGGTAATCCTAGAAGAATAAGATTGCGCCTAAAGA
>CAINWC010000367.1 GCA_903854305.1 uncultured Pseudomonadota bacterium
CCTTCTAAGCGCATTTTCCCGGCTTCTTTAGCACCTTGCTCGCCTTTGTTTTTAACAAACTCAGCGTATGCAATGACTTCTGCGCGAATAAAACCGCGTTCAAAGTCTGTGTGAATTACGCCAGCCGCTTGTGGTGCGGTTGCGCCTTTTTTCACGGTCCAAGCGCGAACTTCTTGCACGCCAGCGGTGAAGTAGGTTTGTAAGCCCAATAAATCATAAGCGGCACGAATCACGCGATCTAAGCCTGGTTCTGTTAAGCCGAGTTCTGCTAAGAATAAAGTTTTATCTTCATCTTCAAGTTCAGATATTTCAGATTCAATTTTTGCGCAAATCGCCACGACTGGCGCATGTTCTTTGATGCCTAAATCTAACACTTTTTGCAACAATGGGTTATTTTCAAAACCAGTTTCATCTACGTTTGCTAGGTACATTACTGGTTTTACAGTAATGAGGCATAGTGGTTTCAGAATTTGTAGCTCGTCGTCATCTAGGCCTAGCATACGCACTGCTTTGGCTTCATTTAAGCATGGCAACACCTTATCTAATACGGCCATTAATGCGATTGCGTCTTTGTCGCCGCTTTTGGCTTTTTTGCTTTCACGGTGCATGGTTTTTTCAACCGTTTCCATGTCGGCAAGGGCTAGTTCTGTGTTGATGACTTCAATGTCAGACATCGGGTCAATTTTGTTGGATACATGGATAACATTGCTGTCTTCAAAGCAACGTACCACGTGAGCAATCGCGTCTGTTTCGCGGATGTTGGCTAAAAACTTATTGCCTAAACCTTCTCCTTTTGATGCGCCTGCAACCAAACCGGCAATGTCTACAAATTCAACGATAGCAGGTTGTGTTTTTTGCGGTTTAACAATATCAATCAGCGGTTGCATGCGTGTATCAGGTACTTCTACAATGCCTACATTCGGTTCGATGGTGCAGAAGGGATAATTCTCAGCCGCAATACCCGCCTTGGTAATGGCGTTAAATAGGGTGGATTTCCCAACGTTTGGTAGACCAACAATTCCGCATTTCATCTTTTTTCTCTATTCAATTCTTTATGTGGTTTTTTTTGTATGCAATTTTAACATTGCCGTATCAAAGTCACCGCTTAACAGCTGCGGCACTATTTGTATGCTGCTATCAATACACTGGTCGATTGCAATTTTCTCATCTTTTGAGGGTGCTTTTAATACAAAGTTGATGACTTCATTGCGATCACCAGGGTGGCCAATGCCTAGGCGTAAACGCCAAAAATCAGCCGTACCAAGTGCTGCTGTAATATCTTTTAATCCATTGTGCCCACCATGTCCACCGCCTTTTTTAAGTTTAACGGTTTCAGGGGGTAAATCTAACTCATCATGCACAACTAAGATTTGTTCGGGTGAAATTTTGTAATAATTGGCTAATGCAGCTACGGCTTTGCCGCTTGCGTTCATAAACGTGGTGGGTTTTAGTAGCCAAGTGTCTGTGCCTGTATATTTACCCGCAACTCCTAAAAACTTTGCATCATTCACCAGCTTGCTATTACTAGATGCCGCCAGCTGATTTATCCACCAAAAGCCCGCGTTATGGCGCGTGGCGCGGTATTTTTCACCTGGATTACCTAGACCGACAAATAGTTTAATGCTCATGTATATTTATTTAGTGTTTTTAATCAAGCTAATGTTGGCTAGTTTAAATAAAAAACGCGCACTTTTTAATAAAAGCGCGCGTGATTTTTCACTAAGCTAAAAAGCGACTAAAGCTTAAGCTGCTGGAGTTTCTGCAGCCGCTTCGGCAACGCCGCCACGTGTTTTAGCGATTGATGCAACAGCTGCATCATTCTCATGCGCTAGTTGTACAAATGAAACGCCTTTTGGCAATTTGATTTGTGACAAGTGAACTGAGTGACCCATTTCAAGTTTAGCTAAATCAACTTCAATAAACTCTGGCAAGTCTTTGGCTAAGCAGCTTACATCAGCTTCAGTAAGAACGTGTGCAACAATACCACCATTTAATTTAACGCCTGGAGCAACATCAGCATTAACGAAGTGGAAAGGCACTTTAACGTGGATCTTTTCTGTAGCGCTTACACGTTGAAAATCAATGTGTTGAATCGTGTTGCGAACTGGGTGCATTTGAAAGTCACGTAACAATACGTTTTCTTTTTTGCCACCAATGTTCAGACTTAACACTGACGCGTGGAAAGTTTCATGGCGGAATTGTAGAAACAATTCTTTGTAGTTGATTTCTAGTGCGATAGCTTCTTTGCCACCACCATA
>CAINWC010000368.1 GCA_903854305.1 uncultured Pseudomonadota bacterium
GTGTTAAAGTGAAATCCATGATTAGATTTGAAGCGAAACCCATGATTAAATTTAAAGCGTTTGAATAAAGTTAAGGACTTCTGCCGCGTGACCATCGACCTTAACGCCGCGCCATTCTTTTACTAAGATTCCATTGGTATCAATAATAAATGTACTGCGCTCTACGCCGCGCACTTGTTTGCCGTACATGTTTTTTACTTTGATCACACCAAACAATGTACAGGCTAACTCTTCAGTATCTGCCAGCAATTCAAATGGAAAAGTGAATTTAGCTTTGAAGTTCTCATGTGATTTTAAACTGTCGCGAGATATACCAAAAATTTCAGTATTGCTTGCCTGAAAATCCGCATAAGCATCTCTAAATTGAATGCCCTGTGTGGTGCAGCCCGGTGTTGAATCTTTTGGGTAAAAGTAAATCACCAGTTTTTTGCCAATGTAGTCTGATAACTGAAAAGTTTTACCACTAGTAGCCGGTAATTGAAAATCTGCAACAGCTTGATTAAGCATTAAAGTGTCCGTCATTGAGTATTCGCATTATTGATATTAGCGCTTTGCTCCATTGTTGATAAAAAGCCCGATTTAGGCAATAGGATATAACAAGAAAATGACAATATTTATTGAGCGGCGTTTTTGCAATGCTCAACTGTGTTGAATGTAGCGTCTAATTTTCAGGAAAATGCAAAATCTTAGGCAGTAAAATTGTAATTACAGTGCCACCTTCAGGCCGCGCTTCAAATTTCAGCTCGCCTCCCAAAGCATCGCACACTTTAAAGGCAAATGGAATGCCCAGTCCAGTACCAAATCGCTTGGTAGTCGGCGCACTCATCGCACTTGGGTCTGGTTTAAATGGCATGCCGCAGCCACTGTCTAGCAATTGTAGTGTGAATTCTTGCTGTGTATTATTAAGTGTGATTTCTAATCC
Source organism: uncultured Pseudomonadota bacterium (assembly GCA_903854305.1). Lineage (GTDB taxonomy): Bacteria > Pseudomonadota > Gammaproteobacteria > Burkholderiales > Methylophilaceae > Methylotenera. The sequence continues at coordinate 923 of CAINWC010000368.1, forward strand.
ACCTGCTTTTCTGGAAGCGTCAATTGCATTCAACAGTAAGTTGTAAATCACTTGCTCAAGTAAATGCTGATCAGTATAAATAGCATTATTTTTTGGCCAAACTGGTAGTTTGAGTTGAATTGATTTTTTTTTTATTTTTTGTTGTAGTGGTGCTAATGCCCCTACTACAATATCTTTAATCGTTGTGTTGCTCGGTTGTGGTTTAAGAGGAAGCAAGTACGCTAGCAGTGCACCTGTCCATCGTTCTAGCCTATCTACAGTGTTGATGATGCCAATAAGCGATTCACGCGTTTCAGCATCATGTTCTGGGTCGTCCATCACTTGCGCTGTCGCGCGAATGCTGGCTAATGGGTTGCGAATATTATGTGCGAGCATAGGTACCAGTAAGCCTTGAGCCGCTTGTTTTTCTGTGCGTACCAATGCTTCTTGGCTAATGGCCAATTTATCTGCCATTTCATTGATGGCTTTTGAAACAGCGGCCAATTCGGCAACACCTTCTTCAGGGGCTCTGTGAGTGAGGTTGCCCGCGCTAATTTCTGATGTGGCTTTCAATACGCCATTGATTGGTTTAACAATAGCGCGCTTAAGAAAAACGCGTGAGAACATCAACAATAACACGGCCAGAATCAGCGGAATGACCAATAGAACCGTTGATGTGCGCTGTGTGTCGATGAGCTGTTTGTCAAGCTCACTTTGCTTCTGGCTTAACAAACTTTCGGTATGCGCCAGAATGTCTTCATAACGCTTAAACAGCCCAGTTTCTAGGCCCGAATTTAATGTGCGTTTGATGGCATTTTTTGTCGCGTCATTATTGATACCTTTGCTTTGGTCAAATAATGAGGAGGTTTCAAGTACAAACTCTTTATAACTCGCATGTAAATCGTGAATCGCTGTTTTTTCAGCATCGCCAACGGTAATTTTTTTTAGTTGAGCAAAGTGCTTTTCAACAGAGATTGTAAAGTTGTTGTATTCAGCGCGGGCGCCTAAGTCATCTAAAAAATAGGCATCAAACAGTTCCTTCATTTGCCGATATAAGTCGCCACGGGTTTGTTGTACTTCGGTGACTAATGAGCTGATGCGGTTAGATTCTTGGCTGGATTTTTCCCATAGATGTATACCAATAGCGCCTGCTGTGGCTGCCAGAACAATCAGTAATATAAAGGCAAGCTCGTGAATGAGCAGTAAATCTTTGAGTGATTTATTTTTTTTGATCATGGAAGTTTGATCATAAGGTGTTTGATAATGGCTATCTGATCATGCTTGAAAATTATTGTTCTTCAAGCTTAAATGGAATGGGTACTTTAATACTGAAGCTATTGCCACGTAATGCCTCTGGCGGCGCTGGAAACGGCGCTGCTTTTTCAACCATTTCTAAGGCTTGTTTATCCAGCGCATCGTAACCGCTGGATTGTATGATTTTTTTAGACTTAAGCTTGCCGTTGCCATCAAGCTGCAATTCGATGACTGCCTCACCCTGCCAACCGCGCATCTGCGCAATTTTTGGATACTGTTTGTGTTTGCCAATGGCGCCCCATAAGGTATTGCCATACCGACCGCGTGCATCATCAATATCCGCCTGACTTGCTCCAACAGGCGGCGGTGGAGTTGGTGCCACAATAGGGGCAGGCGGCATTGGAGACGGTGTCGCATCAGGTTTGGGCGTAACTGCAATCACTTCAGTTTGTGGCGCTACATTCGTTGGTGGTGGCTGATATGGGGTAGGCTCATTTTTGACTACTGTTGGCGTCTTTAATGGTTTAACGGGTGTCAACTCTGGCTTAGGTTCTGTCTTCGGTTTAACTACTTCTGGTTGAGGCTGAGTTGGTTCCGGCAAAACTATTGGTGGCGGTTCAGTCTTTTTGACAAATTGAACCTCTAAAATATCCGGTTTTTTAACGGCATCTAACTTGAGATTAGGAATGACCACCGCCAGCAAGCCATGCAAAAGTACTGAGCAGATCATTGCCCAAATAAGCGTGCGTTCATGCGCTTTTAAATGATTGCTTGTGGAATGGTTGACAGCGAGGTTCAAAGACAAAAAAGCCTAGTTTCGTTAGAGAAGTTTGATTGCAACATTTGAGCAACTAAAAATTATACAACAAGCGCGCTCAATATTTGAAAGCCAATTGCAATTGGCTGTATTCAGCCAATATTGACAGCGACCCTTAAGCAATTCCATCCAACACTTGTACGGTGACAAAGCTGCCAGCATCAAGATTCCCTACAGACTCATCCAGTACAATAAAGCAATTAGCGAGTGACATGGAGCTTAAAATCGCCGACCCTTGTGAGCCTGTAGGTTTAACTTTCCAAGCGCCATCGGTATCCGCAAATAATATGCCACGCTGAAACTCAGTGCGGCCCGTCATTTTTTTGATTTTTTCGGTACATTCAACCTTAAACATAGGCAGGGGCGCTGGGTTTGGTTGCCCCATTAACACCAGCATCGCTTCGCGAACAAATTGATAAAACGTTACCATCACCGCAACTGGATTGCCTGGTAAGCCAAAGTAATGCGCGGTTTTGGCATTGTCCCCTTGGATTTTGCCATAAGCCAATGGCCGACCCGGTTTCATGGCTATTTTCCAAAATACCACTTGGCCATGTTTGGCTAATAGCAGCTTCATGTAATCCGCCTCACCTACTGACACACCGCCGCTGGTAATGACTACATCGGCTTGGCTGGCTGCCGTAAGTAGCGTGCTTTCAAGTAACGCTGGTTCATCGGCAATTGCGCCCATATCAATGATTTCAACACCCATTTGGCTTAACATGCCATAAAGCGTATATCGATTACTATCGTATACTTGGCCGGTTTTTAGCGCCTCACCCACGCCAGTCAGCTCATCTCCTGTAGAAAAGAAAGCGACTTTAAGCTTGCGATACACGCTCACTTCAGCGATGCCAAGTGAAGCGATTAAGCCCAAGTCAGCCGCGCGCATCAAATGTCCAGCCGCCAATACGGTTTGACCTTGCTGTAGATCTTCACCAGCGTAACGCACGTTCATACCGCGTTTTGGTGTTTCGCTAAAGGTGATATTGTCTGCTTCAGCGATGACACGTTCTTGCATCACGACTGTATTTGCACCAGTCGGCATCATGCCGCCGGTCATAATGCGTGCACATTCACCACTTTTAAGCGCAATATCAAATGCCTTGCCAGCGTAAACCGTGCCGATTACTTTTAGCTGAGTTGGCATTTCAGCCACAATATCGTCCGCATTAAACGCATAACCATCCATCGCCGAATTGTCATAATTTGGCACGTTAGCTGGCGATAGTATGTCGGCTGACAATACGCGACCTAAGCTTGCGCGTAGTGCTAATGTTTCAGTCTGCTGTATCGGGTCTAGATATTGTTTGATAAATTGCCGTGCTTTTACTACAGGCATTGAGTTTGGGTCGTAATCATCCATGCAGCTAGGGTCTAAAGTGATTTGGGTAGTAGTGAGTCGGGTCATTTTTTAATCAATTCTTGCATAATAAAATCGGCAATTTGGCCAATGTTGTTCAAATCTAGCACTGGAATAGCGAGGGCTTGATTTCGGTTGAGTGGCGCATCGCTGGCAACCGCAATGATGTTGGGGTCTAGGCTGGCTAATAGTGGAATATTCAGGCTTGGTCTATACACTTCGATTTTACGGATGGGTGCAGATTTAAACCCCTCCACCAGAATTAAATCGGCATACGTTGGGTTGATTTGTTGAATTAGCTCATTTAAGTTTGCCTCAATTAAAGCCGCTTCATTTTGTGCATCGGCGATGCGAGACATTTCAGTCATTAAAGCCCATCGTTTGCCAGAGGCGATTAAAGTTTGCACCGCACCTGCTTCACGGATTTTATAACTATCTTTACCCGGGTAATCAATATCAAATTTGTGATGTGCATGTTTGATGACGGAAACTCTGATATTGCGAGAATTCAGCGCAGGAATCAGTTGCGTCACCAAGGTGGTTTTACCTGCATTGCTGCCAGCTGCGCAAATGCCTAAAACCGGGAGAGTGTTCGGGGTTGTGTTAATCATGGTGTTATTTTAATTCTAATTCTAGTGCGGCTAAATCTTCAAGCGTATTTAAGTTTACAAATGTATCGCTAAAACCTACCTCGATGTAATTGAGGCTTTTCTGCCAAGCGCTTACGCGGCGCCCACCTAGCGCCAAATATGCCGTAAGTGAGGGTAAAACACTTTTTCTACATAGGCAAAAGACTGGGTGCGCATTAGCTTCGCTACTCGCCACGGCAATATCCGCCTTGTGTTCTAGTAAAGCTACCATTAGCTGCTGCGCTAAATTTAAAGGCAACAAAGGTGAGTCGCACGGAACTGTTAATAGGTATTCATACTGACAATGTTGTAAACCTAAACTAAAGCCCGCTAAAGGCCCTAAAAATTCATTATTCTCGTCTTGCAAAACTGGATAGCCAAAGGCTTGATATTGCGCAATTTCACGGTTGGCGTTGATGAGTATTTCATCAACTTGGGGTGCTAAACGGTCAATTACGTGTTGAATTAACGGTTTTTGATGTAGTAATACCAAGCCTTTATCCACGCCGTTCATGCGTGTGGCGCGACCGCCAGAGAGAATAATGCTTGAAATTAACATAATCGTTTTTAGATAAAGACTTTAAGTATTAATAAGCTTCACTGATGCCTTAGCGATTTTAGGTTTAAGGCGCGGTAAAGACTAGCCACCAGTATGCGACATAAACCTAATCACAGCAGGTTTGGTACGCTTCAAATCAAAATCATGCCCTTTGGGTTTAATCGCCATACTGTTCAATATCGCATCAATTAGCGGTTGGTCATTATCAGGATAATTTCTTAATAACGGCATTAAATCTACTTTATCCTCCTGCCCTAAACACAAATATAACTCACCTTTGCAGGTGATACGCACACGGTTACAGCTTTCGCAAAAGTTATGGCTATGCGGTGAAATAAAACCGATTTTAGTTTTAGAATTTGCTACGCGCCAATAACGCGCTGGGCCGCCGGTAGTCTCGGCGCTGGTGATGAGTGGGTACTCACTTTGCAGGATTTTAAGCGTGTCGGCATTGCTGCAAAATGTTGAATCTCTTTTGTGATCCACGTCACCTAAGGGCATTTCTTCTATAAACGAAATGTCAATCGCTTGAGCGATGGCGAAATTAACGAGTGTTAGCACTTCGTCGTCATTAACCCCGCGCATGAGTACGGTGTTTAACTTGATGTTTTCAAAGCCTGCAAGTTTTGCGGCTTGTATGCCACGTAACACTTTATCTAGCTCGCCAGTGCGGGTGATATTTTTGAATCTGGCAGTATCTAGGCTATCTAGACTAATGTTAATGCGTTTAACCCCTGCGTGTTTTAAGTCTTGCGCTTGTTTCTCTAATTGGCTGCCATTCGTAGTAAGTACTAACTCATTAAGCCCTTCAACCTTGCCAATCTCTTCAAGTAACCAGAGCGCATTTTTACGCACTAAAGGCTCGCCACCAGTGATGCGAACTTTGCTGACACCTAATGAGACAAATACTTTCACAAGCCGCGCGCACTCTTCTAAGCTTAATACTTCATCGCGCGGCAAAAAAGTCATTTCTTCTGCCATGCAATATACACAACGAAAGTCGCAGCGGTCTGTAATGGATAAACGGATGTAATCTACGGTGCGACCAAATTGATCTATTAATTTAGGCGGATTTTTAGATGAATTAAGCACTTTTTTAATCTTTATTTGTCGCATTGATATAACAATCAACCAGTGTAATATACTAATATGTATAGCAATATAATGTTAGTAGTTTTGGAGGAATTAGTTTGCAAGCTTTACAAACACAAATAGATGCCTTGATCAGTCAGCATCAAAACATGCCGGGCGCACTGTTGCCATTGCTGCATGCTATTCAAGATAACGTTGGTTATGTGCCAGAATCTTCCTACAAAAGTATTGCTAAAGCCTTGAGTTTATCTGTGGCTGAAGTACATGGTGTCGTCACTTTTTACCATCATTTCCGGACACATAAAGCTGGTCGCCATATTTTGCAAATCTGCCGCGCTGAATCTTGCCAGTCTATGGGTTCTGAAGCGTTAGAAGCGCACGCTAAAAAATGTTTAAATGTTGATTATCACCAAACCACTACTGACGAAGCCATTACTTTAGAACCTGTATATTGCTTAGGTAATTGTGCGCTATCTCCGGCTGTAATGCTAGATGATGAGATTTTTGGACGTGTATCTGCCGCAGATTTAGAGGCATTAATTGCAGAGGCGAAGGCATAAAATGACCACTAAAGTATACATTCCGCGCGACTCAAGTGCGCTTTCGATGGGCGCTGAAAAAGTTGCGGCTGCCATTGCCTTAGAAGCAAAAAAGCGTAGCTTAGATGTTGAGATTATTCGCAATGGTTCGCGTGGCCTTTATTGGCTGGAAACCATGGTAGAAGTGGCGACTGATCAAGGTCGCGTTGCTTATGGACCGGTTAAAGTGAAAGACGTTACCTCGCTATTTGATGCCGACTTTTTAAATGCAAAGTCTCATGCCTTGAGTTTGGGTTTGACTGAAGAAATTGATTGGCTCAAAAAACAGCAGCGTTTAACTTTTGCACGAGTCGGTATCACAGACCCGATTTCACTGACAGATTACATTGCACACGATGGTTATAAAGGGCTGAAAAATGCACTTGTGCTATCAGGCGCAGACATTGTGAAGACTGTGACAGACTCTGGACTGCGCGGTCGTGGCGGCGCGGCTTTCCCTACAGGCATTAAATGGAAAACCGTATTAGGTTGCGAAGCTGAACAAAAGTACATCGTATGTAATGCGGATGAAGGCGATTCAGGTACGTTTTCAGATCGCATGATTATGGAAAATGATCCATATGTGCTGATAGAAGGCATGACCATTGCCGGAATTGCTGTTGGCGCGACGCAAGGTTATATCTATTTGCGTTCAGAATATCCACATGCGCTAGTCGCACTAAATGCTGCAATTGCATCAGCCGTTCAAGCGGGTTACTTGGGTGACAATGTTTTAGCTAGTGGCAAAGCGTTTCATCTAGAAGTACGCCGTGCTGCGGGTGCTTATGTATGTGGTGAGGAAACTTCATTACTAGAAAGTTTAGAGGGCAAGCGTGGTGTCGTGCGCTTTAAACCACCATTGCCAGCAATAGAAGGTTTATTTGGTAAGCCTACCGTTGTGAATAATGTGATTTCACTTGCCACCGTGCCTATCATTTTAGATAAAGGCGCGCAATATTATGCTGATTATGGCATGGGTCGTTCACGCGGTACTTTGCCGATTCAGTTGGCAGGTAATCTCAAACACGGCGGGCTAGTAGAGCTAGCTTTTGGTATTACCTTGCGCGAGTTGCTTTATGATTATGGCGGTGGTTCAGCCACTGGCAAGCCAATTCGTGCGGTGCAAGTAGGTGGTCCATTGGGTGCATTTTTGCCAGAAAGCCAATTTGACACGCCTTTGGATTACGAAGAGTTCACTAAAATTTGGGCAGTATTAGGTCATGGCGGTATCGTGGCATTTGACGATACGGTTGATATGGCCAAAATGGCACGTTATGCCTTTGAGTTTTGTGCGATTGAGTCTTGCGGAAAATGTACGCCTTGCCGCATAGGTTCTACCCGTGGAGTTGAAGTGATTGATAAAATCATCGCTGGTAAAGACACTGTTAAAAATATAAAACTGGTGCGCGATTTAAGCGACACCATGTTGAATGGTTCATTGTGCGCTTTGGGTGGCATGACGCCTTATCCGGTATTAAGCGCGATGAATCACTTCCCAGAAGACTTTGGGGTCTAGAAAAATTAAGGGGCTAGAAAACTTTGGTGTCTAGAAAACTTAGCTATTTAAAAATCTACAATATAAAGATTTAAATTTAAAGAAAGCAAAAGCGACGACCTAGATTTAACTTAGGTCATGAGCAGGAGAGTTAAAATGGACGATATTAAATACA
>CAINWC010000369.1 GCA_903854305.1 uncultured Pseudomonadota bacterium
GCACGGTCTTTACAAACCGATTCCAAGTAAATTCAAAGACTACATTGCGATTCCCAAAGCCAATGGTTATCAGTCTTTACATACCACTTTATTTGGTCCGTTTGGCACCCCTATAGAGGTGCAAATCCGAAGCGCTGAGATGCATAATATTGCCGATGCTGGCGTGGCCGCCCACTGGTTATATAAATCAAGCGATGCGCAGTTAACCGCATTGCAGCAGCAAACACATCAATGGTTGCAGCGTTTGCTAGAGATTCAAAGCGAAAGTGCCGATTCACTCGACTTTCTTGAGCATCTTAAAATTGATCTGTTTCCAGATGAAGTTTACGTATTTACGCCAAAAGGTAAGATTTTAGCCTTGCCAAAAGGCGCTACTGCCGTTGATTTTGCTTATGCGGTACATTCCGATGTCGGTAATTCATGCGTGGCGGTGCGTATCAATCAAGACTTAGCGCCCCTGCGAACTGAGCTGCATAATGGCGACCATGTTGAAATTATCACGGGCGCACTCGCCAAACCAAATCCAGCATGGCTTAACTATGTAGTCACGGGCAGGGCGCGTGCGCATATTCGCCACTTTTTAAAATCACAGCAATCAACCGAGTCTGGTCATTTAGGTGAGCGCTTACTGAATAAAGCCTTGCGTGCCTTGCATGTAGAGCCTAACCAAATTACTGAGGCACATTGGCAGAAGCTGATCCGTGATTATGGACTCAAAAAGAAATCTGAAATTTTGACCGATATTGGTTTGGGTAAACGTCAAAATGTAATGGTGGCGCACCAACTGTTAGCCATGACAGATGAAAACTTAGAAAAGCACACCAAGTTACCGCCGAAGTCATTAGATACTATTACGATTCATGGTACCGAGGGTATGGCCGTACAATTTGCGCAATGCTGCCGACCGATTCCAGGCGACCCGATTTTAGGCTTTATCAACAAAGACAAAGGCTTGGTGATTCATACGCACGATTGTCCTAGCGTGAGTAAGTTCAAGCTAGACCCAGATAAATGGCTGGATGTTGAATGGGAGCCAGATAGCCAGCGACTATTTAAAACTAACCTTAACTTAACCGTGGCAAATCAGCCTGGTATGTTGGCTAAAATTGCGTCAGGCATCGCTGATGCAGGTTCTAATATTGATAATGTGAGCGTTGAAGAAGCTGACGGCAGCGCTTACGCAAACCTTTACTTTACCGTGCAAGTTAAAAACCGCATCCACTTGGCGGATTTAATGCGCGGTTTACGTAAAATACCCGATGTGGTGCGTATTAACCGAACCAAAGGGAATGCTCCGGGTAATGGTGCTAAAAAGTCATCTCAATAGTTGCGCATGATTAAGTCGCTTAATGTTTTGCCTGAAGGCTTGCCCGTCCCAGTGGATGATGGAATGGCGGTGCATCTAGAGGGCATGCACTTACCACCGATAACATTAACTTCAACAAATGGTGCTGCCGTTAATTTGGCGACGATTCAAAATAAGCTCGTTATCTATGTTTATCCACTGACTGGCCGCCCAGAAGTTGCCTTGCCAGAAGGTTGGGACGAAATTCCAGGAGCACGTGGATGTACCCCACAGGCATGCGATTTTAGTCATCACTATGCAGCGTTGCAGCATTTAAACGCGATGGTTTACGGATTAAGCTCACAAACAACCGACTATCAAGCAGAACTCAAAAATCGTTTACATCTACCTTTTGATTTACTCAGTGACAGTGATTTCCAATTAAAAAATGCATTGAATTTACCCGTATTTAACATAGGTGAACTGCTGCTATATAAACGGCTAACGCTGATAGTCGAGAAGAATGTTATTAGAAAAGTTTTTTACCCAGTTTTTCCGCCGAATGAAAATGCAAAACAAGTGATTGATTGGTTAAAAAGTCACTCAATGGCATGACCGCTCTTTCCGAAATAAAGGCTTTCAGCAAGCCGCTTATTGCCAACTTAAACAAGCTTGGCATCAACACTGTTCAGGCTTTATTGCTGCATCTTCCGTTGCGTTACATCGATGAAACGCATCTAACTGCTGTGCGAGATTTACGTGTTGGCGAGGCTGCACAACTTGAAGGTGAAATCGTGCATGCCGAGGTTGCCTATAAGCCACGCAAAGCTTTAATTGCCAGATTAGAAGACGCTAGTGGTCAGCTAACGCTACGTTTTTTACATTTTTACCCTAGCCAAATTTCTGCGCTTAAAGTGGGTAATAAAATACGCGTTTACGGTGAAGTACGTAGCGGCTTTTTTGGCTATGAAATGGTGCATCCTACCTGTAAAGCTGTCGGCGAAAAAACCGTGGTGGCAGAAACCTTAACGCCAGTTTATCCAACCGTTGCAGGTCTCACGCAAGGTAGTTTACGCAAAGCGATTGCCATTGCTTTAAAACAAAACGGTTTAAATGAAACGCTGCCGGCGAGTGTTTACAAAAATTTTAACTTTCCTAATTTTGCTGTCAGCCTGCAAGATTTACACAATCCGCCACCAGAGACTGATTTACAAGCGCTAGAAGACAAAGTAACGCCGGCATGGCAACGGCTAGCGTTTGATGAATTACTCGCGCAGCAGCTTTCTATGCGTAAACACTATGCGCGTCGTCGTAGTGTGAATGCGCCGCAATTTAAGCCTTCTAAACAATTGGTTTCTGGTTTGCTTAAAAGCCTGCCATTTGCTTTAACGCAAGCGCAGCAAAAAGTGGCGGTTGAGATTGAACGAGATTTAACGCAGCCACATCCAATGCAACGACTATTACAGGGCGATGTCGGCAGTGGTAAAACAATCGTGGCGTGTATGGCGGCTTTGCAAAGTATTGAAAACGGTTGGCAGGTAGCGTTAATGGCACCCACAGAAATATTGGCCGAACAGCATTATCGAAAAATGTTAGGTTGGTTAACGCCGCTTAATATTCAAATTGCCTGGTTAACTGGCAGCCAATCCAAAAAAGACCGCATAGTATCGCTAGAATCTATGGCAAGCGGCAGAGCGCAGTTGGTTGTCGGCACCCATGCCTTGTTTCAAGAGGCCGTTCAATTCAAAAATCTCGGGTTGGCGATTATTGATGAGCAACACAGGTTTGGCGTGCAGCAACGTTTGGCTTTACGTCAAAAGGGGCAGCCAGAGCCGCATCAGTTGATGATGACCGCCACGCCTATTCCACGTACGCTATCCATGAGTTATTACGCAGACTTGGATGTATCCGTCATTGATGAATTACCGCCCGGGCGCACGCCGATTGTGACTAAGCTAGTTTCAGATATACGCCGTGATGAGATCTTGCAGCGTGTGCGAGAGTCTTGCGCACAAGGCAACCAAGCCTACTGGGTATGCCCGTTGATCGAAGAGTCAGAAGCATTGCAATTAGCAACAGCGAATGACACTTACGCGTTAATGCAGAGTGAGTTTCCTGAACTAAACATTGGTTTGGTGCATGGCCGCATGAAGTCGGCAGAAAAGCAGGCAGTGATGGCGGCGTTTAGTGCGGGTGATTTGCAGTTGCTAGTCGCCACTACGGTGATTGAAGTTGGTGTAGACGTGCCTAATGCGAGTTTAATGGTCATTGAGCATGCCGAACGCATGGGTTTGAGTCAATTGCATCAGCTTCGTGGTCGCGTCGGCCGTGGTGCTGCAAAAAGCACTTGCATCCTGCTTTATCAAAATAAGTTATCTGAAACTGCCCGTGCACGGTTAAAAGTGATTTATGAAAGTAACGATGGCTTTGTGATTGCTCAGGCCGACCTTAATTTACGCGGTCCAGGTGAATTTTTAGGCGTACGGCAAAGCGGCGTGCCGATGTTGAAAATTGCTGATTTAAGCCGTGATGCAACGTTGTTGGAAGCGGCGAAAGCCATTGCAGATCAATTATTAACAACATATCCCGCTGAAGTAGAAAAGCATTTAGATCGATGGATGGGCAGTGCGGGTGAGTGGGTAAAAGTTTAAGCACATGCTTTACAACCCTTGTAAATGTTATCTAGAAGGACATCGATTATTTATAATTGTTAAGGTTGAAATTTTGGCTGTCAACTAACGCGACCTAACCATAAACGTATCACTCGTTTGTGCGATAATTCACCAGTGAAAATTCAACAAAATAGCGCTCAATCGCACCATGGCTGGCTTAAAAAGCCAAGGGTAAGCTTAGCCTATCGACATTGGTTAATTGATAACGGCTCGCTCACGGCGCGTTTGCAAAAACGGTACACGCATTTTTCAGTTAAGGCTGTAGCTATTAAATACGCAAAACCAAATCAAGATGAAGCCGCTTTATTGCGCCAACCAAGCCATAAAACGGCTTTGATACGGGAGGTGTTGCTTATAGGGGATAGCCTGCCTGTGGTATTTGCCCATAGCGTGCTACCAAGAGCATGCCTGCGAGGCTTATGGAATGGACTTGGTAGACTAGGCAGTAAACCGCTTGGGGCAACTTTGTTTGCTAATCCTAAAGTAAAACGCACGCCGCTAAGCTATAAAAAGCTAACATCTAACCACATGCTTTATGAGCATGCGACGCGACATTTATCGCAGAAGCCACGCTACTTATGGGCGCGACGTTCAATTTTTAGCTTAAATTGCGCTAGTATTATGGTTACAGAGGTATTTTTGCCACAATTACTTGCGACATAAGCTTCATCATGAATATGCAAAAAATCATCCAAAAAATAGATGCTTATGAACGCTTAATGCGTCTAGATAAACCCATTGGTATATTGTTGTTGTTGTGGCCAACGCTATGGGCGCTACTCATTGCTGGTCGCGGCAAACCTGATTGGATAGTCACGTTGATATTTGTCACCGGTACAGTGCTAATGCGTAGCGCTGGCTGTGTAATGAACGATATTGCTGATAGTAAATATGATGGCTTGGTCGCGCGTACGCAACATCGCCCATTGGTGACAAAGGAAGTCAGTAAAAAAGAGGCTTATATACTTGCGGCTATGCTCAGTTTAGCCGCGTTCGGCTTGGTTTGTACGCTTAATGCGCTGACCATTAAATTGTCTCTATTGGCACTGATATTAGCCGCGAGCTATCCGTTTACCAAACGCTTTTTTGCCATTCCACAAGCATATTTAGGCATTGCATTCGGTTGGGGTATCCCAATGACATTCGCCGCAATCTTAGGATTTATTCCACCCATTGCATGGGTTTTATTGTCGGCTAATATCTGTTGGGCGATTGCTTACGACACAGAATATGCAATGGTGGACCGTGAAGATGATCTAAAGATTGACATCAAGTCTTCTGCAATCACTTTTGGTCGTTTTGATGTGGTTGCCGTCATGATTTGTTATGGATTTACGCTGCTTATGTTAACGCTTGCGGGTAAGTGGCTAGCCATGGGTTACGTCTATTATTTTGCTTTAGTGGTTGCGGCTGGGCTTGTCACAAATCATTATATTTTGATACGTAAGCGTGAGAAAATAAATTGTTTTAAAGCGTTTTTAGGGAATAATTGGTTTGGTTTTGCCGTGTTTATCGGCTTTGTGGCTCAGTATCTAATGCCAAGTTTAAGTTAGATTAGTGGTGTACTACAATAATCTAACTCAATCTGGTTTTACATGAGAAAAACGAGCGGATGCATTTATTTTGAGCTAATTTCATCAGGGTTCGCCGGTAAATCCCACTCAATGACGTTTGCCTGCGTTTGTTTTTTTGCTTTAGTTTTTGCTGGCGGTTTGCTTTTAAATAGATCAAGTTCAATATTTTCATCGACTTCACGTGCTGAAAAAGTACTGCTTCCAATCACTATTTCTTCATCGACTATATTGATTTCTGGTGCTGATTCTAAATCAATCTGATATCCCGGCGTTGAAATGTCAATGTCATCCGTATGAAACGCATCATCAATTTTTATTGATTGAGCACTTTGCAGAAGGGTTGATTTTGACGTATCAATATCATCGTTTAGCGCCAGTGTTTTTTCGGCATTTAGAAGCATTCCCGCGTCATAAGAGGGCGCGGATTGAGATGGAATATTTTCTACAGGTACACTTGGCTGGGCGGGAATGGCATTATCAGCTCCATTTTTTGAGGTATTTGGCGCATTAAACAATGATTCTGAAATATCCAAAGGCTCAATGTCGGTAAACATCGCCTCATTTAACGTTACTTTATCTAAAGTAGATTTAGTTGCATCTGGATGATAAAAACTATGCTGGTGCGCTAAATTGCTTGGTGGGTTTAGCATTTCTGCAATTTGCTTTAGGAAAAATAACTCTTCAAACGTATTCCGTTCAAAACCTTCCCTTGGTTGCGAACTTTTGTTGTAAATTAAATCGCTTAAGAACCCAACGGCAAATGGAGAGCCCCACACCCCTTCTAATCGGGCAACGATGTACGGGTAATCTTCAATCGTGGACGTATCGCTGATTACTGCATCGGTAAAGCTCGGCAGCTTGATGTTAAAAAATTGTTTACACTCTAGCGCCGCAGCGTCATATTCTGAGGCGGAGCCATCTTTGGCCAAAAGAGCCAAAAGTTTTAACCATATGGCAGGTGACTCCGTTGGAAAGTCGCTTAGATAGTTTTGCAATAATTGAATAGCCAACATAGGGCGACCATGGGCAATAAATACCTCTACATTGTCTAGAATGCTTTCATGTTCGTCATCATCGTCAGTTATTTTGGTGGCATTATCAAATACAGTGCCTCTATTTACGCTATATGTCGAATCGTAACTTTCCTTGCTAAATATGGCTGGCTCTGCGCTTGGTGAGGTGTTTTGAGGGGGGGTCTCAGACTTTACTTCGGTGGCATCAACATCAAACCAGCTCGCTTGCTCATTATCTAAACGATTGGATGTCATTTTACGGCGCAGCCATTCAGCACAGGCTAGGGCGCTAACAAGGCCAAGTGTTATGAGTAAGTATTGAAGCCAGTTTGATTGAAATGCAGTAAAACTGAATCCTTCATTTTTAGCTTTTTCAGCTTCAGTCACTAACTGTGTATTTCGTAATTGCAGGCTAATAATTTGTTTTTCTAAATGCGCTAAGCGATTCGTCATTACCATGACTTCATCCATGACTTCCTCAGTACCTAATGGGGGCGTCAGTGGTTCGATTCTCGCAAGGTCAATCTGAGTCTCTAATCGTAGCGATAAGCTGGGCTTAGTCGTATCTTTGGTTGAGTTTTCGTTACCCCCAGAAATCACAAGATAGGATTTGTCGGTTGCATTTTTGCTAGATGGATTGTTCGCACTCTTGTCTTGCGTGTTCGAAGTTTGTTTCGTGGATGGTGTGGCTTGTGGTTTCCCAGTATAGGCCTCTAATAATTTGCGATCAGCAGAGGACGGTTCGGCTAATATTTTTTTTGCTTTGTGATGCACTCTAGCTGGCTTATCTAACGTCGGTTCAGTCGACATTTGTGTGCTTGCTGCGCTGATGCTCTCATCAGCAAAGTTGGCCGTGAATGTTTTTTTATTAGCAAACTTATGGCTAGTTGCGTGGTTTGGTGATTTCTTTATTGGCGACTTGTCTTTATCTTCAATAGTGCTTAAGTCATTCTCTAAAGTTACAAGTGGTGCTGGGTCTAGTAATAACACATAGTCCCGATTAATATTAGGTCCGCAATTAATCGATACGCGCAAGTTTATAATGGGCTCTGTAATCACCTCATTGGTGGTATGAGTTAGACCCGATTTTGTGGAAGGGCAAGTTGATGATATTTTATCAACTTGTTAGGAGTTTCCATGAAACGTATTCCCCGTCGTTTATTTACAGAAGAATTTAAAAGAGAAGCCATTAAGC
>CAINWC010000370.1 GCA_903854305.1 uncultured Pseudomonadota bacterium
GGGTGATTTCTGTAGTAAGCCCTGGGTCTTCATCTTTTTTGATGAAATAAGCGATTGCTGCAAAAACCGTTACGCAAAACAGCGATGCGATCAACAGCCAAAAATCAATCAGTGTGCTTACTGCACCTAGCAGAGATGCGATGGTGAAGGTGCGAATACCGGCAATTGACCGCTCACTCTCGGCGGCCTTATTGCGCTCACGCTCGGCGCCGATAAGCAGTCCAATCCCTAAAGCTACCGCTAAGTTAAGCCAAAGTGCGTTATCTATAATCATGCGTTTTTCCTAAAGTCACAAATCATTCTACAACAAACCGCGCTCAGAGAACGACAAGGTCGTATTACCAGCCACAATAAAATGGTCTAGCACGCGCACATCCACTAGTGCCAACGCCTGTTTTAACTGTTGGGTAATCAGCTCATCAGCTTGGCTTTGCTGCGCGATGCCAGAAGGATGATTATGCGCAAAGATCACACTGGCTGCATTATGGTACAACGCTCGTTTTACCACTTCACGCGGGTAAACGTTCTCACGTGCAAGTAATAATATAATGGACATGCTGTATATCAATAAAATTAGTAAGTTAACAATTCGCTAACTGTTTATCAAAACTAACAATTAATGGACATTTATTAGCCGAACTGTCCATTTTTTACTTCAAAAGTATCCAATAAGGAATTACTTCAATAATTATTAACTTATAATTTTTTATATCTTCACTAACCTGTTTAAGAATATCAACCAGACTTAACTCACCACTTTTAATTAAATATGTAAGCGTCAATAAAGAAAGTGGGTGCATACCAATTACCGTTCCCAGATCATCTAGTTTATCAATAGCAGGGCTTTTAAAGCCTCTTACTAATAGAACTTATATTAAGTTCTATTAGTAAGAGGGTATCTAATTTTTTTCATTGAGGCTCTTCTTGTAAACACCTTTTCAAAGGGAGGTGTTTACACGTTGAAGTATTCACTAACTCTTCCAAGCTTCTGGTTCACTATTATTTTTTGCCTTACCTTAGCCCATGGTTTGAAAAATCAAAAAAATGGTTATGGTGGCTTGGTTTGTTGGGTGGGCTTTATCTACTTAACGTATGCTTAACTCCAATATTACTTAGCATAATAAGTAACTCAAATATCTCTTTCATTCTAATGGCGCTTACTATTATAGTTTTTTGCTTCATCATATTTTGACTACTCCCTACAACGAGAAAACAATGTGTAATGTGAAGTTAAGCCTATTCAAGTATGAAGCCTACTTTTTTATCTGGGATTAAGCATGGAAATAGTAAATAAAATTTATTCAACATTGGCAAAACTAGATCTTTTCACTTAGCCGAGTTTCATCAGTTGAAGCATCGTAGACTAAATAAGTTTTTGCATTTGTCCGAAAAATAACGATGTGCCACCCAAGCATATTTGTTTATGCCCTTATGTAAATAGTGTGAATTAAACCTTAGTGAAGGTTATCGAATTACCAACAACATCTATCGACAATTCATCACCCTCAACCCACCCAAGAAATTCTAGTAGTTCGTCTGGAAGGCTAATTATTGCATCACTAGATCCGTCGCCAGCATCAACCAAAGGTATTGTCCACTTTGTTTGTAAATTAGGGTTCATATTAAGCTACATTCAGTTAGCGAACTAAACTAGCCAACCATCTTAATGATTTCAAAATCACGGAAATTAACGCCACTAAACATACTTGCTCTTTTATTGACCTCTTCAGCAATCAAACCTTCGCATGCCTTTAAAAAAGCGGCTTGTCTTTCCGCTTTTGACGGAATAAAGTCAGCATCGCCTTTCTGCGGCTTCGCAATATCATCCTTAACTTTTTTCTTTCTCATTTAATTGATCCTTTTTTGAGAAATATATATCTCGTTCTTTATGAAATTTGCTCTTCAATTTCAGTTCAGGATAAAAATACTCAATTTCATTAGCAAGCTCAAGCCTTACAACCTTTTGGTTCTGACCCCTTACTTTTTTATACCCCACGGAAACTGACTTCAATAAATCCATTTTCCATTGCATGGTTTTATTTACAAAACTAGGGGTAACAGCATAAAGATTGGTTATTTCAACGTCTGATTCTGTTAACAACTGCGATATTTGTTTTTCATCAAAAAGCAAATACATTGCGCTAGCTGATTTTTCATCTATCCCAATTTTATAATCAACATAGAACCAAGGCGCATGTAAGTTTATATGTGCATAAGTCCAAGTTCTTACGCCACTTTCGCGCCAAGGGAAATTAATTTCGGAATGGGAGAAAGTTTCAATCATGACAGCACCATAAGTTAAAAATGAGCAGTATACATTGTAGTTATATATCACTCAATTTGGCTAGATGGAGTTTCTTAAAAGGAAGCTTTCATGAATATAAAAGAGTCGCTTGCACTGGCGCTGAAAAGAGCAAGAATAGCCAAAAAAATAACACAGGAAGATTTTTCCGACATTTCCAGTCGCACCTATGTAAGTACATTAGAGCGCGGCCTTTATACTCCGACCGTCGAAAAAGTTGATGCGTTGGCCAAAGTAATTGGCATTCACCCTCTGACCATTTTGAGTCTGGCTTATTTGATAAATGAGGAAGCTACGGATGCTTCAGCACTATTAAATGTGATTAATAGTGAGCTTAACGAATTGATTTTTTTAATAGATAGAGGTCAGTAGCTGCAAAACTCTATTTTATAGACTGGTATAGGTACTAGTTAAGAAGCAATAGTAGCCCACCTAACCGTGGGCTATTTTTTTGCGGCGTTAATACATAGCTCATATAATGAATACTCATGACAACAAATAATATCCATTGGCATCAGGCACTGATCAACCGCTCAGACCGAGAGACGCGCAACGGGCACAGAAGCGTCATTTTATGGCTCACAGGGCTTTCTGGCGCAGGCAAATCGACGCTGGCTCATGCGATAGAGCGCCGGCTATTTGAAATCAACTGTGCTACCTTTGTATTCGATGGCGACAATGTGCGTCATGGCTTGTGTGCTGATCTTGGTTTTACCCAGCAGGATCGCACTGAAAACATCCGGCGCGTAGGTGAAATGGCCAAGCTGTTCACTGAGGCTGGCATCATCGCCATTACCGCGTTCATCTCGCCCATTATTGCAGATCGAGAACGTGTACGTGCGTTGGTAGCACCCGAGGACTTTATTGAAGTGTATTGCCGCTGCACGATAGAGGTTTGCGAAAAGCGCGATGTAAAAGGACTGTATGCTAAAGCTCGGCAAGGTTTGATTCCGGAGTTTACCGGTATATCTTCACCCTACGAGCCACCCCAGAACCCTGAATTATCCATTGATACAGGTACACTTAGTCTGGATGAGTGTGTTGAACAAGTACTGGCTTATTTAAATCTAAAGCAAATAATTAACTAACGGCCCGGTTTGGCTGTGGTCTCCGTTTCATCTGATCTGAAGGTCGCTAAGTACACTCTGACGCATGAGTTTTAATGGACGTATGTCCGCTTATGGAATTGTTGCTGTCAGTTAGTGAAATTAAGCAAACGTCTCTGATGGGTCGGTTTTTGCCCCTTGACCCCTAAATCAGCATGCCACATAGCTGCCGTTCAAAAGTATGCATAGTTTTTAATTAATGGTCAGTAGCTATGAAAATCACTGGTCAGTTCGAATAATTGTGCTGGTCAGTCATGATGAGAACCAGTGGTCAGTTGGTATGAGAATATGCA
>CAINWC010000371.1 GCA_903854305.1 uncultured Pseudomonadota bacterium
ATAGATCAATAACGGCCACTGATGGTTGCGAAGCAGCCAATATAAGTGCTGTTCGCCCGAAGGAAATTTCGCGATTTACATTAAAACCTTCAGCAATAAGCTGATAAAGTGCAACTAGATCACTGCTACGAACTGCATTTAAATAACGCAGCAACTGATCTCCTGCCTGACCTGGCAGAGCAGCTACAGGCAACCGAACTACACCCATATCAGCAAGCTCTTCATCAGTCGCTGCCTGCTTACAGACAGGGCACGCTTGATTAATCTTCCACCATAGAGCAAGACAATCTCTGTGCATTGGATGGGCGGCATGGGCTAGGCCCAACGGGGCCTGATTAACCCACGTATCAGTGCTCGGCTCTTTTTCCATTGCTACGCAACAAATAGGACAAGCTTGATCTTCTGCAACGCTCGTCGTTGAACTAACTGCAGCAACAACCGCTTCCTCACGACTACGTTTTTTTGCAGCGCTAAGCACTTCAAATGGCATGACAAATACCATCATACTTAAGAAAAATAGTGAATACGATATATGCATCGCCAGCCCCACCCTTGTTTTAATATTTCCACATAGGCAATTTTATTACACTGATTTATTATGCCAGCTGCTTAGAAAAATGGCAAAAGGGTGGTGGTTAAAGCCACTACTTAACCAGGGTTTTCCATAAATTTTGTTGTTTTTCTGGAAATAACTCTAATTTTTGCTTTGCTATAGGACTTAGTAGTCGCTCATTTTGCTATGCTCTTACTAACAGGACTTACGCCAAAGTAGAAAAAGTTTAGGTTTCAATTGACAAAAAGCCACTCACAGGATTTCCTTTTTTTGACAGGAAAAAAAGTTTTTCACAAAAAGGAGAAACCCGTGAGTGGCCCATGCCCAAAATTATTCGACACTGAAGTTCAAGTCAATAGAAAAATGCGTCGAGCTGTAGCTCGTTATGTTGGTGGAATTTTACGTTATCCTGGAAAGAAGAACTGTTCAGCTATTGCGAGAGCATCAAGCGTTAATCATGACGCTGTATATGAGTTTTTCGAAAACCCCCTTGATGATACGATCATTCTGCAAATGTTTCTCGATAAAGTTATTGCATTTTTGCCCTTGAAGAGCGGCAATTGGTATATCAATATCGATGAAACAATGATTGATAAAGTATTTTCGACAAAGATCGAAGCAGTTGCATATAATTATAGCAGTACTCACAGTGATACTATAAAAGGCTTATCAATCGTAGTTGCCGTTATAACAAATGGCAGAATAACGATTCCAATAACGTTTAAAACGTGGCTCTCATCAAAACAATTTCCAGATAAGCACAAAACAAGAATAGAACTTGCTCAGCAGCTCATGATCGATATTCAGAAGCAAGCACCAGGGATTATGTTTCTCATGGACGGCGCTTTTTCTTCTGAGGGTATGCTAAGATTCTGCCTAGAGCATAAAATGAAATACTGCATGCGCTTTCATTCGAACAAGAAGGTTATTGTCGATGGTGAACTTGCACAAGTCCGTCAGCATGATGGTATCAAGATATCAAATAAGAAAAAAGGCAGAGTAGTAAAGGGTTTATACAAGGGCATAGAGGTTTTTCTTGTTGCCTTTAGGCGGAAAGAGAAGCGTAGTGGTGTAAAAATCATCTACCTCGTCACAAGCGAAAATGAGTCACCGAAAAAGATGATCAGCACGTATAAAAAAAGATGGGCTATCGAAAAAGTCTTTCGTACAGCCAAGCAACACCTTGGCCTTAGAGATTGCCAAGCTCGTAATGCATCAAAACAAGAAGCCCATATTTTTGCTGTCTTTGTTGCATACTCATTTCTCGAAATACACAAATTTCATCGGGGCGCAAAGAATCCAGAACAGATTTTACATAAACTTAGAGGGCATCGACCAGGTCAATTACGTGATCAGTTCGAAACTTTTTGCAGTTTAGCGTAAGTCCTGTTTCATGACACAATCACTAAAGAGTAGCACACAAAACAATGGCACTGTCCGCATGGTCACGCTCAAAAGTGGTCACAAGATTTGGACCAGAACATCCAGGCAGGGGCACATCCCCATTATGCTATTGCATGGGGGACCGGGAGGGACGCATGAATTTTTTGAGTGCTTCGAACACAGATC
>CAINWC010000372.1 GCA_903854305.1 uncultured Pseudomonadota bacterium
CGCTGGATACATCCTGAGCGTGGGTTGATTTCGCCACTTCACTTCATTCCACTTGCAGAAGAAACTGACTTAATTCTGCGTATTGGGCAGTGGGTACTGGAAACGGCTTGTGCTCAGCTTAAGTTGTGGGAACAGGATGCGCTTACCAAAGACCTCACGCTATCGATCAATGTCAGTGCCAAACAATTCCGCCAACCAGACTTTGTAGCACACGTGCAAACGGCCGTTGATCATTATGGTATTAACCCGATATTACTCAAGCTGGAACTTACTGAAAGCATCTTGCTGACACACATTGAAGACATCATTGCCACCATGAACGCCCTTAAAGAAGTGGGTATCAGATTCTCTCTGGATGACTTTGGCACGGGTTACTCCTCACTCCAGTACCTCAAACGCTTGCCGCTATACCAACTCAAGATTGACCAATCATTCGTACGAGATATTGCTGTCGATAGCAGCGATCAGGCCATTGTTCGTACCATCATCGCCATGGCGCATACGCTAAACCTGAATGTGATTGCTGAAGGAGTTGAAACGGAAGAGCAAAAAAGCCTCCTCCTGAACAACGGCTGCACGCACTATCAAGGCTATTTGTTTGGTAGACCAGTGCCAATTGAGCAGTTTGAAATAACACTTAAACAATGATGATTGTTTTTGATAACATGCACAATTTGAAAGAATACTGAGCAAACCTGAATATTCATACATTACTAGGTTGGCAAATCACTAAAACATCCTGTACAATGCCGTCCTTGTTGGCTAGGCAGGGTGCTTAGCTCAGTTGGTAGAGCGTCGCCCTTACAAGGCGAATGTCAGCGGTTCGACCCCGTTAGCACCCACCAAAAGTCAGTGAAAATGTGACTGCATTATGTTTAGTTGTGCCAAATTTAAATACGTAATTATTTTATATAATACGTAAGATTTATGGAGTGGTAGTTCAGTTGGTTAGAATGCCTGCCTGTCACGCAGGAGGTCGCGGGTTCGAGTCCCGTCCGCTCCGCCAACATCAGATAATCCTGCTAATTCAATGAGTTAGCAGGATTTTTTTGTTTTAGCCTAGGTGATTTAGTAACTGTTGGGTTCTTTTAAAATCACAGGTGTAATCTCAAAACTACCGCCATCATGCCCCACCATAATCTGTCCATCTTGAATCGTGCAACTAATATTCATGCTGCGTGATGCCATGCTCGCTAACTCTTTGGTATCAGGTAAATTAATCACCGTGAGGTTGTTCGTTTTAAGTAATGCTTTGCTATTGGTTGTCCACCACATATCAGCAATACGCCCGCCATACAATACCACCACCACTTGTTTTGATCGGCCAGCGGCTTTACGAATGTCGCGTTCTGTAGGTAAGCCTACGTCCATCCATAGTTCGATGGCGCCCGTGAGGTCTTTTTGCCACAAGTCCGGCTCTTCATCATCGCTTAAGCCTTTGCCGAAAATCAGCGCTTCGTTAGCATAAAGCGCAAAGCCTATCAGCCTGACCATTACGCGCTCATCAGTTTCGGACGGGTGTTTAGCTAAAGTTAAATTGTGCGCTTGATAATAATTACGATCCATGTCTGAAACTTGGAGGTCTATTTTATAAATGGTTGATTTAATTGCCATAATGTTTGCAGCCCTGCTTAATTATTGCTGCATTATACCTACATTACGCATGGCTTATTTACATGTCTAAATTCACGTGAATTGTGATGCCAGCATAAGCAAGTAAACCAGCCTCTTTATCGCCGATAGCGAGCAAGCACACTGGCTTTCTGGTAAGCTTTCATTCTTTTAACACGTAAATTATCATCATGGCTCAGTACGTTATGTCTATGCTCCGCGTGAGCAAAATTGTTCCTCCTAAAAAAACGATCATTAAAGATATTTCCTTATCTTTCTTTCCGGGTGCAAAAATTGGTTTGCTGGGGTTGAATGGTTCGGGTAAATCTACCGTGCTGCGCATCATGGCGGGCGTGGATAAAGAGTTTGAGGGTGAAGTGCAATGGCAACCTAACCTTTCAATCGGTTACTTGCCACAAGAGCCACAGTTAGACCCAGAAAAAACCGTGCGAGAAGAGGTTGAGTCTGGCATGGGTGAAGTGATGCAAGCACAAGCGAATCTTGAGGCGGTGTATGCCGCTTATGCCGAGCCAGATGCAGACTTTGATCAATTAGCTGAGCTACAAGCCAAGTATGAAAACATTATTGCCGCTAGCGGTTCAGATTTAACCACGCAGCTAGAAATCGCAGCAGATGCGTTACGTTTACCGCCTTGGGATGCGAAAATCGGCCCACTTTCTGGTGGTGAAAAACGCCGTGTGGCTTTGTGTAAATTATTGCTTTCTAAGCCAGATATGCTGCTGTTAGATGAGCCGACCAACCATTTGGACGCGGAATCTGTGGAATGGCTAGAGCAGTATTTAGTCCGTTTTCCAGGTACGGTTGTGGCCGTTACACATGATAGATACTTTTTAGATAACGCCGCTGAATGGATTTTAGAGCTAGATCGCGGTCATGGTATTCCTTGGAAAGGCAATTACTCTAGCTGGCTTGAGCAAAAACAAGCCCGTTTAGCGCTTGAAGAATCGCAAGAGTCTTCACGCCGAAAAGCCTTAAGTACAGAGTTAGAATGGGTGCGCCAAAACCCGAAAGCACGCCAAGCCAAGAGTAAATCGCGTATTGCGCGTTATGAAGAATTAGCGAGTGCCGAATACCAAAAACGCAATGAAACGCAGGAGATTTTCATTCCTGCAGGTGAGCGTTTAGGCGACCAAGTGATTGAGTTTAACGGCGTAAGCAAAGCCTTTAAAGATCGTTTATTGATTGATAATTTAAGCTTCAGCGTACCAGCAGGTGCGATTGTCGGTATTATCGGGCCAAACGGTGCAGGTAAATCTACCCTATTTAAAATGATTACTGGCAAAGAACAGCCTGATAGCGGTGAAGTGAAAATCGGTTCAACGGTGAAAATGGCCTATGTAGACCAAAGCCGCGATGAACTGACTAGCGATAAAACCGTGTTTGAGGAAATTTCAGGCGGTTCGGATATTTTAACGGTCGGCCGTTATGAAACACCTTCACGTGCCTACATTGGCCGCTTTAACTTTAAGGGTGGCGATCAACAAAAAATCGTTGGCCAACTTTCAGGCGGTGAACGCGGTCGTTTGCATCTAGCAAAAACATTGATTTCTGGCGGCAATGTGTTGTTGCTAGATGAGCCTTCAAATGACTTAGATGTGGAAACACTACGCGCGCTGGAAGATGCCTTGCTGGAGTTTGCTGGCTGCGTACTAGTGATTTCACATGATCGCTGGTTCTTGGATCGTATCGCCACGCATATTTTAGCGGCTGAAGGTGACTCGCAATGGACGTTCTTTAACGGTAACTATCAGGAATATGAAGCCGATAAACGTAAACGTTTGGGTGAAGATGGTGCTAAACCGAAACGTATTCGTTATAAGCCGATTACGCGCTAAGGTTTAATTAGAGCCAGTCCCAATCTAAGCGCTTCTTATGAGGCGCTTTTTTCATGACAAAATCCCACAAAATTGGCGGCACAAAGCGCATGAATCTTGCCAGCCAGCCCATTTGCCATGGAATCACTACGAAACGGCGCTTATGTTCAATGGCATTTACAAACTTAGCCGCAGCAACATTTGCATCCATCAAAAAGGGCATTTTATAATGGTTAATATCAGTCATTGGCGTTCGAATATAGCCTGGTGCAATGGTAGTTACGGCGATGTTGTAAGCGGCCATTTCTACCCGTAGACTTTCTAAATAGCTAATGGCGGCAGCTTTACTTGCGCTATAAGCACCTGCGCCCGGCAAACCACGGATACCAGCCACGCTGCCTATGCCCACCAACTGCGCGCGCTCACCTTGCTTGGCTGCAATACGCATCGCTTCTATGAATGGTTGAAAGGTATGCACTAAGCCCATCACGTTAATATCCATCACGGCCTGAAAAGCCGCGATGTCCTCAGCGTGTTCGGTTAACGTACCACGGCTAACGCCTGCACAGGCGATTACTATGTTTGGCGCACCATAATGTTGAATGAAATCTGCCGCTGCTATGGAAAGCGCACTGCTATCACGCACGTCTAATGGGTAAATAGCGCATTGAATGTTGTAGATATTATGTAACTTGGACTGAATATTTTGTAAGTGCTCACTACGCCTTGCAACAATGCCAATGACAGTGCCGCTATTTTGGTAACGTCTCGCATATTCAAGTACAAGCGCCTCGCCAATACCGCTAGAAGCGCCGGTAATAAAAACTTTCATATGCGTTACTTTCAGTGAGTAGATAATTGATTTGCAGATATTATAGACGTAAAAAATCCGCATTTACTTTCAGGTAAAAGCGGAATAGTTTACGTTACAAAAATCACTAAACTAACTGTTAGGTACAG
The DNA here is from genome assembly GCA_903854305.1 of uncultured Pseudomonadota bacterium. GTDB lineage: Bacteria > Pseudomonadota > Gammaproteobacteria > Burkholderiales > Methylophilaceae > Methylotenera. The sequence continues at coordinate 4,407 of CAINWC010000372.1, forward strand.
TGACTGCTTTTATAGTCACTTTCTTAGCGAGTTTTGCTTTGCTTACTTTTTTGCTGAAGCGGCTTTAGCTTTGTCAGCACGTATATTGCTAATGATGTACTCGGCTGTTTTTAGCGCTTGTTCATTGCCACCCGCCATGGTGCTTGAGGTAATGAATTGCCCATCAATAATAAAGCTTGGTACGCCTGTTGCACCAGAAGCGCGGAAGGTTTGTGCTGCACGGTTCAATTTATTGTTCATAGAGAAAGATTTGAATGCGTCTTCAACTTTTTGTTTGTCTAAACCACTTTTTTTGGTCATCCAATCAATAGTGGCGACTTCATCAGTAGGGTTAAGCGTTTTTTCTTTATGGATTGCATCAAATAAAGCCGTGTGCAATTTATCTGATAACTTCAAGTCGTCCATCGCATAAAATGCTTTTGCCATCGGCGCCCACGCAGGTTGTGGCAAACCAGGCACGCGCTTAAACACGACATCTGCCGGTAATTTTTTAACCCAAGCATTCAGGATTGGGTCCATGTGATAGCAGTGAATACAACCGTACCAAAATATTTCAGTCACTTCAATTTTGTTAGGTGTATCGGTAGGCATTACCTGTGCCGTTTTATCAAAATCTTTACCGATTTGCGGATCTGCCAACACGCTAAATGAGGCCAACAACATTAAAGCGCTTAATAAATTTTTCACTGACAATTTCTTCATTTTTTAACTTCCCTTTAAACTCTGCTTAAATTTTAGATGGTAATAATTTTAACAACACTTGCTACAAAACGTATCACTTTTAATTTGGCTGACAACAATTGGTTAAAACTATAAATCTCTCAGATGTTGACATCAGCAATCACTGTTGATTTTCGCTATTAACCTTAATTAAGTCAGCTTTAAAGCCATTGCTGAGTAAGTCACTTTTAGTTTTATTGATTTGTTCTAAGTCTTTTAGTGGGCCAACACGTACACGATGCCAAACGCCTTTGTCTGGAATAGTAGCCGTTTGGACCAATGCCTCAAAACCTTGCAAGGCTAATTTAGCTTTCATATTATCGGCTTCTTCGCTTGTTTGAAAAGCGCCCACTTGTAGAAAGTAATTTTTGGGGACAACAGGCTGTTGAGCACCTTCTTTAAGTTTGCTTTCTTCTTCTTTGCTTACTTTGCTTTCGCTTCCTGGCAAAATAGTATAAAAATCAAAGCGTGTTTTGTCTTCCTTACTTGCTGGAACATTGCTTCCGGCATTGGCATCCGCAGGTTTTGGACTTTCAGCAGTAGGCAATGCGCTAGTATCAGCGCCAGCTTCCTCAGAGCCAATTTTAGACGTATCTTTAGTCTTTTCAGCCTCATGTTTAGTGATAGCAGTATTGGACTTGCTGGCAAACGGACTATCGCCGCCTTTAACAAACATCACCACACTTAACGATGCTGCAACGCCGAGTAAAAAGCCAATCAATAAGCCTGTTAAAAAAGGATTGCCTTTTTTAGCGGATTTTGTTCGTTCTGGCGTTGGTTTGTAATCTCTACTCATATCAATTTAATCCTTACATTCTTTCCTTGGCTTCAACACCAAGCAAATCTAAACCATTTTTTAAGACTTGCTGTGTAGCGCTAATTAAGCTTAAGCGCGCTAGTTTAACGGCTTCATCATCAATTAAAAACTTATATTCGTTGTAGTAACTGTGTAAGTCGCTAGCCAGCTCTTTTAAGTAATTGGCAATCACATGCGGCGCAAGCTCTGTGGCTGCATTGGCTACCGTTTCAGGATAAGTGCTTAAGCGTTGCATCAATGCGGTTTCGTGCGGATTATTGAGCGGGCTTAAATCTGCATCTTTTAGGCTGGCAACATTTGCATTACCTTGATTTAACCATTGTGTTAGTACGCTGCAAATACGCGCATGCGCGTACTGAATGTAGAACACTGGGTTGTCGTTGGTTTGTGCACGTGCTAAATCAATGTCGAATACCAATTGCGAATCTGAGCGACGTGCCGCCAAGAAGTAACGCGTGGCATCGCAACCGACTTCTTCAATTAAATCGCGCAAAGTGACATAGCTACCCGCACGTTTAGAGAGTTTTACTTCTTCTCCACCGCGCATCACGGTGACCATTTGGTGTAATACATAGTCTGGCCAAGCTGCTGGAATGCCTACATCTAAAGCCTGCAAGCCTGCACGAACGCGAGTAATGGTGCTGTGGTGATCCGCGCCTTGCTCATTAATCACGCGTATAAAACCACGATTCCATTTATCCGCATGGTAAGCAACATCTGGCACAAAATAGGTATAACCACCGTCACTCTTGCGCATCACTCGGTCTTTGTCGTCGCCAAAGTCAGTGGTTTTGAGCCAAAGCGCATTGTCTAGCTCGTAAGTGTGGCCGCTGTTGATTAGCGCTTGTACGGTTTGCTCTACTTTGCCGTTTGCATACAGCGCACTTTCTAGCGAGAACACATCAAATTCGATCTGAAATGCTTTTAAATCTAAATCTTGCTCATGGCGTAAATACGCGACGGCAAAAGCGCGAATCGATTCAAGATCATTAATATCGCCGCTTGCAGTGACTTCAATGTCATCTGCGACTACGGTATGTTTGGTTAAATAAGCCGCAGCAATATCATTGATATATTCGCCGCGGTAACCATTTTCAGGAAAGCTTTCATGTTCAACCGAGATGCCTTTGCATCGCGCCAATACAGAAATGGTCAGGTTATCAATTTGTGCGCCTGCATCATTATAATAAAACTCGCGCGTCACATCCCAGCCATTGGCATCAAGTAAGCGCGCCAGACAATCACCCACCGCTGCGCCGCGTCCATGGCCCACATGCAACGGCCCTGTTGGGTTGGCAGACACGAATTCCACCTGTACTTTTTGAGAATTTCCACTTTGGTTACGCCCATATTGTGCGCCAGCGGTTAAAATGTCTTTCACCACCACTTGTTGAGATTGTGCGTTCAAAAAGAAGTTAATAAAGCCAGCACCGGCAATTTCAGTTTTAGCGATATATTCGCTGGCAGGTAGCGCTTCAATAATTTGTGCAGCGATGGTGCGCGGATTTTGTTTGAGTGGTTTAGCTAAGGCTAAAGCTAAGTTTGTAGCAAAATCGCCATGCTCGGCAGATTTTGGTCGCTCAAGCAAAACATTAAACTCTGTGGTGTCCGGCGCGCCATTTTTTTGAATAATAGTTTTTGCGGCAATTGCCAGTAATTGGGTAAGATGTGCTTTCAAAACAAATTCGCGCTTAAGTGAATAATTTAAGGCTGCTATTTTAACCTAACTGACGACCTGTTTTGTAATTCTTTGTTTCTTTGCTTTATATCTTTGCGTTGTATCTTTTATTTGTTGATAATCAAGCGGCTACACCTAAAATCAAACCTAAAATTAAGTATTAATCTAAATTGCCTAAACTCATCTTAAAAATCGCCTTAGACGTACCGTTAGATCGCTTATTTGATTATCTAAGTGGAGGTCAGCTTGCTAAAGTTGGCCAACGCGTCTTGGTGCCGTTCGGACGGCGAAGCCAGATTGGCATTGTGGTGGGCGTTGCAGATACAAGTGATTTTGCCATAGAAAAGCTAAAGCCGGTGACGCAAGTATTTAGTGATGAACTGCCTATTAATGCCGAAACCTTAAGTTTGGTTAAATTTAGCGCAGATTATTATCAATACCCTTACGGACAAGCCCTATTAGCAGCCTTACCAGCCCGATTAAGGCAAATTGCACCCGCCGTAGCGCGCAAACAATATGCTTATCAGTTAACAGATTTAGGGCGGCAGATTGACGTTGAAGCCATTCCTAAAAGGCAGTTAGTCACGCGGCGTGTATTTGCGGCTTTACTAGCCAGTGAATCGCTGACAGAAGCGATGTTAGATGAAATTTCTAGCAGTGCACGTAAAGCAGCAAAACAGCTGGTGACTAAGGGCTGGGCTTGTAGCTTACAAGTCCAAGCGACTATACGTGTGATGGAAACATCGCCCGCCACCGAGCCTGCGCTAAATGAAGAGCAGGCATTAACCGTATCGCGTATTACAGAAGATGCAGCATCATTCAAAGCTTGGTTGTTGCATGGCATTACCGGCAGCGGAAAAAACCGAGGTTTACATGCGCTTGATGCAACATGTGCTGCTTAATAAAGAGGCGCAAGTGTTGGTGCTGGTGCCTGAAATCAACTTAACACCACAGTTAGAAGCGCGTTTTAGAAGCCGCTTGGCTAACTTCCCGCTAGTGAGTTTGCACAGCAATTTGAGCGAGAGTGAACGCCTACATCATTGGCAATTGGCGCAATCTGGTGTGGCGAGAATTATTATCGGTACGCGGCTTTCTATTTTTACGCCTTTGCCTAATTTAAAACTCATTATTATTGATGAAGAGCACGATAGCTC
>CAINWC010000373.1 GCA_903854305.1 uncultured Pseudomonadota bacterium
CGCCTTTGGCAACCCAGTGGTTTACATGGAAAAATACCTTGAAAAACCGCGCCACATTGAAATTCAAGTATTAGCCGATCAACACGGTAATGCAGTGTTTTTAGGTGAACGCGATTGCTCTATGCAACGCCGTCATCAAAAAATCATTGAAGAAGCGCCAGCACCTTTGTTAAACACAAAATTACGTGACAAAATTGGTGAACGTTGCGCTGAAGCCTGCCGTAAAATTAACTATCGCGGTGCCGGTACTTTTGAATTTTTATATGAAAACAATGAGTTTTATTTCATTGAAATGAATACGCGGCTTCAAGTTGAGCACACCGTGACAGAAATGATTACTGGTATTGATTTAGTGCAACAACAAATTTTTGTAGCCGCTGGTGAAAAGCTTAAATTCCGTCAAAAAGACATCGTGCTCAAAGGTCATGCCATTGAATGCCGTATCAATGCGGAAGATCCGTACAATTTTGTGCCTTCACCTGGCAAAATTAGTAAATTCCATATGCCTGGCGGCCCTGGTGTACGTATCGATACACACGCTTATGCTGGCTATACGGTTCCGCCGCATTACGACTCTATGATAGGCAAGCTGATTACATACGGAGATACTCGCGATCAAGCGATTGCACGTATGCGTATTGCTTTGTCAGAAATGATGATTGATGGTATTAGCACCAATGTAGCGCTTCATGCTGATTTAATGGCAGATGCAGCGTTTCATACAGGTGGTACCAGCATCCATTACCTTGAGCAAAAACTTGGCATTTATAATAAATAAGTGCTAGAAATATGCTTAAGTAATTAAGCGTCAAAATTAATAAGTAGGGTTAGCATGGCTTGGGTATCGTTAAAAATTGAAGCGCAGGATAATACAGCTGATTTAATTAGCGATACGCTGATGTCAATAGGTGCATTATCGGCCATTATTGAAGATGCAAATGCTGAAACTGTAGATGAGCAACCGATTTTTGGCGAGCCTGGTGACCCTCCTCCCGGTATTTGGCAACAAAACTTAGTCAGCGCACTGTTTGATGAAGGCATTGATATTAGCCAGATAATGGCTGATTTAGAAAAGAAAACTGGTTTCAGCGCGCTACAATATTCTACTGAAATCATCCAAGAACAAGACTGGGTGCGTGCTACACAGTCTCAATTCGACCCGATTCGCATTACAGATAATCTATGGATAGTACCAACATGGCACAGTGCTCCTAATACTGATGCCATCAATATTGTGTTAGATCCAGGCTTGGCCTTTGGTACAGGTAGCCACCCTACCACCCATTTGTGCTTAGCTTGGCTGACACAAACGGTATCTGCCGACCAAAGTGTATTAGATTACGGTTGCGGCTCTGGTATTTTAGCGATTGCAGCTAAAAAATTAGGCGCAGGCAATGTAGTAGGTACCGATATTGACAACCAAGCCATTCAATCTAGCCTTTATAACGCTGAACAAAATCAAATAGTTGCTGACTTTTACCATGCAAGCAAATATCAATCTAATGAATTTGATATTGTGGTGGCGAATATTTTATCCAGCGCATTGAGTGTGTTGGCGCCTGCACTGGCAAAGTCATGCAAGGCTGGTGGTAAAATTGCGTTATCGGGCATTTTAAAAGAACAAGAATCTGCTGTGACTGCCATTTATGCTGAATGGTTTGATATGGCACCCGCACAATATATGGACGCTTGGGTGCTACTCACCGGTACCAAAAAATGCAATCAATAACCAATTGCCCTGCTTGCCAAACGCAATTTGTTGTCACTGAAGAACAGCTTAATCAACATAACGGCAAAGTCCGTTGTGGCCATTGTTTAAATGTATTTAACGCATCCGAGCATCTAGTTAACACTGATTCAGATGCCTCCCTAGAAAAAAATGATGCCGCAATTGTGGCTATCGCGCCACTCGAAGCCAGTGTAATCAATACGGGTTTAGTTGAACTCTCAGCGCCTACTGAAACTAGCTCGGAACTTACTCCGGCTGACAACACCGCTATTTTTTACATTACAGAACCTGCAAATGAAGCACCCATTGCTGATGTTCAACCTAGTAATTTTGATGACTTAGCAGACAAATCTAAACTTAACCCAAAACACACTGCACAAAAAACAAAACATTGGCTATGGTTATTATTGGCTCTAATGCTTTTTGCCGCTATTGCGCAAAGTCTTTATTTTTTACGTCATCAAATTGCTATTTATTACCCGAATATCAAACCACTCTTTGTGCAAGCATGTAAAAAAATTGGATGTAGCATCGACTTACCAAAAAAAATTGAATTTATCATCATTGATGACTCGGATATTCAGGAAGACCCTAATCACGCAGGTTTAATGCGCCTATCAACCACTTTAATCAATCAAGCAACTTTCCAGCAGGCGTATCCAAACTTAGAACTTACCCTCACCGATGTTGAGGATAAACCTAAATTACGCCGTATTTTCAAGCCCATTGAATATCTGCCATCTAATACCAATATTGCCGCAGGCTTGGCCCCGAGTGAGGAGGTTAAAGTGAAGTTAGCAATGACCACTCAAGGCATTATAGTGTCGGGTTATCGGGTTTTTGTGACTTACTAAATTGCTGTATAAAATAACGCTAATGAAAATCATGAGTGTTATTTAATCACTTTACATAGTTGTTTTTTTTATTAGTTCTATATTATTTCAATCACAGATTGTGTTGTATTTAATAATTAACATTAGGAGATTTAACATGTGGACAAAACCAGCAGCTACTGAAATGCGTTTCGGTTTCGAAGTTACAATGTACGTTATGAATAAATAAGTTTGAATTTTTAAATTCAAGTTTATAAAAAAGGACGCCTAGGCGTCCTTTTTTAATGCCCATTTACAGCTTATTACACAAGTATTCATTCATTACTTGATCAGCACCAAACATTCCGACTTAATGACTTTAATTGCATCAGCAATGCAACTCACCGCCAACTCTCTGGCATAGCTTTTACGCCATGCTAGCGCGATTCTGCGCACTGGCACAGGCTCAGCAAAGGGAATCACTTTAACCAAGGAATTTGCGCTCAAATAGCGCTCTGTTGCTGCGCTACACGGCAATACTGTAATGCCCAAATTAGAAGCAACCATATTACGGATGGTTTCTAAGGAGTTACCTTGCAACACTTGGCCTTTACGCGACAAATCTGGGCACGCTTGTAATACTTGATGGCTATAACAATGGCCGCTATTGAGTAGCAATACATTTTCATCAACAAGTTCTGCTGCATTTATTTCACTCCGACTCGCCCAATGGTGGCTAATCGGCACCATGACAACATATTTTTCATCATATAAAGGCATGGTTTTTACACCAGACACATCAAAAGGCAGCGCCACAACAGCGGCATCAATCACGCCGCTTTTAAGTTGCGATTCTAATTGCACCGTTAGATTCTCTTCAATATCTAGCGGCATATCTGGCGCGGTTTGGCGTAAGATTGGAATAATCTCTGGCAATAAATATGGTCCTACCGAGTAGATCAATCCAAGCCGAAACGCCCCACCCAATTGATTATTGCCTTGTTTTGCAATCTCTCTAATATGCGCCACTTCTTCTATCGCGCGAATAGCCTGCTCTATGATTTGCTCACCAATCGGCGTTGGGCTCACATCGGTACGGCTACGCTCAAAAATCAATACGCCTAGATCTTCTTCTAACTTTTTAACCGCCAAGCTAAGTGCTGGCTGGCTTACATAGCACTTTTCAGCAGCACGTCTAAAGTTTCGTTCTTTTGCTAA
>CAINWC010000374.1 GCA_903854305.1 uncultured Pseudomonadota bacterium
GACATTTCTCATCTTGGCAGCCATCATTCTTAACACCTAAAGAGGTTAATAAATCAACCATTTTAGTGTTACCTGTATCACGTACCACACGAATAATATCAACGTCTGCACGCATTTTGATATTGACGTCAGCCCCTTTTTCAGCCAAATATTTTACAATCTTATCAAAACCGTCATACGCTGCTAGGTGAAAAGCGGTCATTTTTGTCATTGGATGTTGGTAGTTGAGGTTAGCGCCGTGTTCAGTTAAGTATTTAACTGTTTCAAATTGGCCTTTTGTCGCCGCCATTTGGATTGGTGACCATGCAAAATAAGTTGCATTCACATCTACGCCACTTTCAATATATTTTTTCACTAGCTTCATATCACCCTTACCAATAGCATCTGTAAATTCAACAGATTGATCATCGGTAAGTTGTGTTGCAGCCATGGTGTTGATTGAAAAACCTAACACTACTACTGCCAACAACATTTTAAAAAATTTAATGCTCATTATTTTCTGCCCCATTTATTAAATTTAATTTGTACTTCATTAAGAACAACACACTAAAAACCATTAACCGATATAACTTCTTGCATTGCGGAACATACGCAACCAAGCACTATCTTCAGCATCACCACATGTTTGCCATGTGTTTTGCACATTGCGAATTACCCGTTCAGGATGTGGCATCATAATACTAAAACGTCCATCTGTGCTGGTTAATCCAGTAACACCTTGCGGTGAACCGTTTGGGTTAAACGGATAGCTAACCGTTGGATTTGATGCATGATCGATAAAGCGCATCGTCACCAATTTTTTAGCTAACAAGTCATTGACCGCAGTTTGTTCAGTTGGTTCTTTAGAAAACTCGGCAAAACCTTCTCCATGCGCCACTGCGATTGGCATTTTGCTACCAGCCATGCCATTAAAAAATAAAGAAGGCGACTCTAAAACTTCTACCATTGCCAATCTAGCTTCAAATTGTTCTGACTTATTGCGTACAAAATGTGGCCAATGTGCCGCACCTGGGATAAGTTCGCGCAGGTTACTCATCATTTGGCAACCGTTACAAATGCCTAATGCAAAGCTATCACCGCGCTCAAAGAATGCTGAAAACTCATCACGTGCTCGGGCATTAAATAAAATCGATTTAGCCCAGCCTTCACCTGCACCGAGCACATCACCATAAGAAAAACCGCCGCAAGCGACTACGCCAGCAAAGTCTTTTAGTGATATGCGACCTGCAATAATGTCACTCATGTGTACGTCAAACGTAGCAAAACCTGCACGATCAAATGAAGCCGCCATTTCCACATGACCATTCACACCTTGCTCACGTAATATCGCCATTTTTGGACGTGAGCCAATATTAATATAAGGCGCAGCGATGTTTTCACTAATATCAAACGTAGGCTCTGAAAATAAACCTCGATTGCTATCATCTAAAATACGGTCGTATTCTTGTTGCGCGCAAAGTGGGTTATCCCGTAGCTTTTGCATTTGGTAAGTCGTTTCTGACCACATACGGTGCAAGTTAATGCGCGTATCGCTAAACACCACGCTGCCATTTTGCTTGATTTCAATTTGATTACCCGTCACAACATCGGCCACCACGTGCGCCAAACCATTGAATTGCGCAGCGATCGTAGCTGCATGTTGCGCTTCGACTTGAATCACCGCACCTAATTCTTCGTTATACAACACACTGGCAATGTCAGCTTGCTGAGTCAAACTAGAAACATCCACCTGCAAACCGCAATGCCCAGCAAAGCTCATCTCAAGCAAGGTCGTAAATAAACCACCATCAGACCTATCGTGATAAGCCAATAGTTTTCCGGATTTATTCAGCTGCTGAATGGTCGTGAAAAAGTGTTTTAATTGTTGAGCATCGTCTACATCTGGCGCAACATCGCCCACAGCACCGTAGACCTGCGCCAAGCTTGAGCCACCCATGCGATTTTTACCTACGCCAAGATCAATGAGAATCAGCTTCGTCGACACATTCGTTTGCAACTGCGGTGTGAGTGTTTTACGTGCATCAGATGTTTCTGCAAAGGCTGTCACTACTAATGAAATCGGTGATGTCACCGCCTTATTGACCCCATCATCGTTCCATACAGTTTTCATACTCATGGAATCTTTACCAACAGGAATGCTAATGCCCAATTGCGGACAAAGCTCCATCCCTACGGCTTTTACCGTGTCGAACAAGGCCGCATCTTCACCTGCATGACCCGCTGGCGCCATCCAATTGGCAGATAATTTTAAATCACTTAAATCATCAATCAAACAAGCTGCGATATTGGTAATCGATTCACCGATGGCCATACGACCTGAAGCCGGCGCATTCACCAGCGCTAACGGCGCTTTTTCGCCAATCGCAAACGCTTCACCTTTGTATGTTTCGTAACCTGCAAGCGTCACGGCCACATCGGCCACAGGAATTTGCCACGGCCCAACCATTTGCTCACGAGCGACCAAACCAGTCACAGAACGATCGCCAATAGTAATTAGGAATGTTTTATCTGCAACCCCTGGCAGCCTTAGCACACGCGCTGCGGCCTCTTTTAAATCAATATTACTCGTGTCAAAAGCGCTTAATTGACGCACTGCACTTTTAACATCTCTTGTCATTTTTGGCGGCTTACCAAGCAATACCGATAAATCCATATCAACAGGTTTGTTATCAAAGTGACTATCGGCCACGGTTAGATGGCGCTCTTCTGTCGCAACACCAACTACAGCGAACGGACAACGCTCACGTTCACAAATCGCTTTGAAGCGTGGTAAATCTTCCTGCGCAATCGCCATCACATAACGCTCTTGTGCCTCATTGCTCCATAATTCGCGTGGAGACATGCCAGGTTCTTCATTGTGTACATCGCGCAATTGAAAAGTCGCGCCCACAGCCGCATCATTCACCAATTCGGGGAAAGCGTTAGAAATACCACCCGCACCCACATCGTGAATACTTAAAATCGGGTTGTTATCACCAAGCTGCCAGCAACGGTCAATCACTTCCTGCGCACGTCGTTCTAGCTCAGGGTTACCGCGTTGTACTGAATCAAAATCTAAATTTTCAATATTACTGCCAGTATCCATGCTGGATGCCGCGCTACCACCAAGACCAATCAACATGGCTGGGCCGCCCAATTGCACTAAAGCTGCGCCGGCAGGAATCGGATTCTTTTTAGAATGCTTAGCAGAGATATTACCTACACCGCCAGCCAACATGATTGGCTTATGGTAACCACGCACCTCACCCGCTGATTCAAGCTCAAAAGTACGGAAATAGCCCGCAATATTCGGCCGACCAAACTCATTGTTGTAAGCCGCGCCGCCTAGTGGACCATCAATCATAATTTGTAATGGCGATGCCGTACGTGAAGGCTTGCCGTAAGACTGCTCCCAAGGCTGTTCGAAGCCTGGTACATTTAAATTAGACACTGAAAACCCAGTCAAACCCGCTTTCGGTTTAGAGCCGCTACCGGTTGCGCCTTCATCACGAATCTCGCCACCAGCACCTGTTGCAGCACCGGCAAACGGCGAAATTGCCGTTGGGTGGTTATGCGTTTCTACCTTCATCAGGTAATGCATTTCTTCTTCAATAAAACCATAAGCACCATCGGCTTGCGGATAAAAGCGCTTGGTTTTTTCGCCCTGCGCACCACTAGCCACAATAGAAGAATTATCTGAATAGGCCACCACGGTTTTACCCGGGTGCAATTTGTGCGTATTACGAATCATGCCGAACAATGATTGCGCTTGCGCTACGCCATCAATCACCCAATCGGCATTAAAAATCTTGTGGCGACAATGTTCAGAGTTTGCCTGTGCAAACATCATCAACTCAACATCGGTCGGATTACGACCAATTCGAGTGAAGTTTTCAACCAAATAGTCAACTTCATCAGGCGATAAAGCCAAACCTAATTCAGCATTCGCTTGGTTAAGCGCTGCCTGCGCGCCACCCAGCACATCTACCGAACTTAGCGGCACTGGCTCAGCTTGGTGATACAGCGCTGCTGCATCACTCAAATTAGCGAAAACGGCTTCAGTCATACGATCATGAATCGCCGCTTTAACGGCCAGCTTTTCTGCATCAGTTAAAGGCGCATGATCTTTTTTGGCAACATAATAAGCAATACCACGCTCAATACGCTGCACGCCAGGTAAACCACAGTGCTTTGCAATGTCAGTAGCACGCGATGCCCAAGGTGAAATCGTACCAGGCCGAGGAATCACTAAAAACAGCTCACCAACAGGTGCCTCTTCAGCCATTTTTGGGCCGTAAGTCAGAATCTTTTGTAAGGTTTCTTGCTGGCTAGCGCTTAAATCGCTATCAGCCCAAACAAAGTGCCAAAAATCACCATGCAAATGACTAATTTGCGGCGCTGAAGTTTTTAAAGTGGCAAGAATCTTTTCAAGACGAAAAGAAGAAAGCGCCGAGCTACCGCGAAGACTAATCATGAGTAAGTGGTGAATAGTTAAATTGACATTTTACCCGAATTTGAGTGGAATATCCCCATAAGCATGTTGTTAGGTGACAACTAGAATTTGAATAGATGAAAAAGTAAGGCGGTAAATAACTTTTTAGACCAATACGCTTACTTTGAAACATTGTAAAAATACGTAAGACTTACATCGCCTGAACAAATCTGCTCGAATGTAAAAAAGGGGTTACTGATTGATTGAATTCAATAAGTAACCCCTTTTTAAGCTAACCAATTTAAGCTAACCAAAGATTACATAGCTCTAATTCCCTAACGCACCAAACACTTTTTTCAACAAACTGCTGGTTTGTCCAACAGGGTCTTGGCGAATAGCGGCTTCTTCTTTTGCCATCATTAAATACACGCCATCCAACGTTTTCTGCGTCACATATTGCTCAAGATTCACTTGATCTTTTTTAACCACACCAAACTTACTGCCCATTTCAGCAAATTTATTATATTGCTGTGCAAGCTGAACATTCGCAGTCGCCTTTTGAACAATTGGTAAAAACTTACTGGCCATAGGAGCTGAAGTGGTTTTTTTGAAATACTGCGTGGCAGCATCGTCACCGCCAGTCAAAATAGTTTTAGCATCAGCAACACTCATCTTCTTCACTGAATCTACCAACAAGGCTTTCGCTTCTGGCACGGCTGCTTCCGCAGCACGGTTCATTTTAAGCACCAGTTCATCGGCTTGCTTACCCATACCAAACATGCGCATGGCCTTTTCAACTTTTTTCATGCTATCTGGTAACGGAATTTTAACTTCAGGATTACCAAGAAATCCATCCGCTGCACTTAATTGACCTACCGCTTTGGTTGCGGCTTGAATCAAGGCTTCCTTCAAGCCGCCACTGGCTTCGGTGTTACTCAAATCACTCATACTAAGTGCATTAGCGTGTGTCGTGAATATAATAAAACTTAACGCCGTGATTATAAAACGCATTTTTCTCTCCAGTAATTATTTACTGCACAAGCTTAACGTAAATTATTATTTATTAACTAAACCTAATAACAATTTACGTTTGCTTCACCATGCACTTTATCTTATTTAACCGCCTTGGCTGATTTGCTTGGGCTCACTTTCCAAATATTTTTGGCATACTCACCAATCGCACGATCACTTGAGAACTTAGCCATATTCGCCACATTTAAAATCGCTAATCGTGTCCACTCATCTTGATTTTTGTACACTTTAGAGACGTTATCTTGCGCTTCAATATAACTGGCGTAATCAGCAAGCAATAGATATTGATCACCATTATTAAGCAAGTTATCAACAATCGGTTGATAGCGACTTGGCTCATCAACTGAGAAGAAACCGCTGGCGATCATATCCAACACTTCCTTCAACGCGGGGTTACTATTATAGTAATCGCGCGGGTTGTAGCCATTAGCTTTAACTTCAGCCACTTGTGGTGTCGTTAGGCCGAAAATAAATATATTTTCAGCACCTACCTCTTCCATAATTTCAACGTTTGCACCATCCAATGTACCGATGGTTAGCGCACCGTTGAGGGCCATTTTCATGTTACCTGTGCCGCTTGCCTCAGTACCCGCAGTTGAAATTTGCTCAGATAAATC
>CAINWC010000375.1 GCA_903854305.1 uncultured Pseudomonadota bacterium
CACCATCCAATGGTACCAATGGACGTAATTCTGGTGGCAATACAGGCAAGATCTCAAGAATCATCCACTCTGGTTTAATGCCAGATTTTTGGAATGCTTCTAATACTTTTAGACGCTTAGCGATTTTCTTGATTTTAGCTTCTGAACCAGTTGCACCTAAATCTTGACGTAACTGAACGATTTCGCGCTCAATATCCATCGTACGCAATAATTCACGCACAGCTTCAGCACCCATCACCGCATTGAATTCATCACCATATTCTTCTACTTTAGCTAAGTAGTCGTCTTCAGTCAGCAATTGACCACGTGTAAGTGGCGTCATGCCAGGGTCAACAACGATAAATGCTTCAAAGTACAATACGCGTTCGATATCACGCAATGCAATATCGAGCACCATCCCTAAGCGGCTTGGCAAGCTCTTTAAGAACCAAATGTGCGCGACTGGTGAAGCTAAGTCAATGTGACCCATACGTTCACGACGTACTTTAGATAAAGTAACCTCAACGCCACATTTTTCACAAATAACGCCGCGATGTTTTAAGCGCTTGTATTTACCACATAAACATTCGTAATCTTTTATCGGGCCAAAAATTTTGGCACAAAATAAACCATCACGTTCCGGCTTAAAAGTACGATAGTTGATGGTTTCTGGCTTTTTAACTTCGCCATACGACCATGAACGGATTTTTTCAGGTGAAGCGAGTGCAATCTTAATTGCGTCGAACTCCTCTTCTTGCGTTACCTGTTTAAATAAGTCTAATAGAGCTTTCATGTGAATTCTCCTCCTTAGTTTCTGTCTAGGTCGATGTCAATGGCAAGTGAGCGAATTTCTTTCACTAACACGTTAAATGATTCCGGCATACCAGCATCAATTTTGTGTTCGCCTTTGACGATATTTTCATATACTTTAGTTCGGCCGTTAACGTCATCAGACTTAACCGTAAGCATTTCTTGCAATGTATATGAAGCACCATAAGCTTCAAGTGCCCAAACCTCCATCTCACCGAAACGCTGGCCACCAAATTGTGCTTTACCACCCAATGGTTGTTGCGTAACCAATGAATATGGACCTGTTGAACGTGCATGCATTTTGTCATCAACCAAGTGATGCAATTTCAATACGTGCATATAACCAACAGTCACAGGACGCTCAAATGCATCTCCAGTACGACCATCAAACAATTTAACTTGCGTTTTACCAGCAGAGAACTGCAATTGTTTAGTGCGTGCATCATTATCTGGGAACGCTAAATCTAGCATCGCCTTGATGTCAGTTTCTGCCGCACCATCAAATACTGGTGTTGCAAAAGGCACGCCGTCTTGCAAGTTTTTAGCCAACTCAAGCACTTCAACATCTGTGAAAGAATTGATGTCTTCTTTTTTGCCTGTACTTTCGTTGTAGATTTGGTCTAAGAACTGACGAATCTCAGCAACTTTAGCTTCAGCGCGCAACATTTCACCAATACGATGGCCTAAACCCTTAGCAGCCCAGCCTAAGTGAGTCTCTAAAATCTGACCAATGTTCATCCGTGATGGAACGCCTAGCGGGTTCAACACAATATCCAATGGCGTACCATCAGCCATGTGCGGCATGTCTTCAATAGGACAGATTTTTGAAATAACACCCTTGTTACCATGACGACCAGCCATCTTGTCACCAGGCTGAATGCGGCGTTTAACGGCTAAGTACACTTTAACCATTTTTTGTACGCCAGCAGGCAATTCATCGCCTTGTGTTAACTTACGTTTTTTCTCTTCAAAACGGCTGTCGAATTCAACACGCGCTTGGCCTAAACTGTCTTTCAACTGTTCTAACTGGCGCGCTGCTTCTTCATCACTTAAGCGAATGTCGAACCAGTCATAACGACCCACTGAATCTAAGTACTCAGCGGTTAATGTATCGCCTTTTTTCAGTTTATTTGGACCACCAGTAGCCGTTTTAGTCTCAATCAAGCGACGAATACGACCGAAAGCATCGTCTTCAACAATTCGCATTTGATCGGCTAAATCTTGCTTGTAATGCGCAAGTTGATCATCAATAATTTGTTGTGCACGGGCATCGCGATCAATACCTTCGCGCGTAAACACTTGTACGTCAATCACAGTACCACTCATACCTGAAGGCACACGTAGTGATGTATCTTTAACATCAGAAGCTTTTTCACC